>JAFOCY010000133.1 GCA_017380995.1 Oscillibacter sp.
ACCGGACACCGCAATCCGGATACCGATTCCATCGTCTCCGCCATGGCCTATGCCGCGCTGAAAAACGCCCTGGGCCAGCGGGAGTACCGCCCCGCCCGCCTGGGCGCGGTCAGCGATGAGACCAAGATCGTGCTGGACCGCTTCGGCTTTGAGGCCCCGGAGCTGATCAATAACGTCCGCACCCAGGTCAAGGACCTGGATTACGATACCCCTCCCATGCTCTCCTCCACCGCCACCATCTCCCGGGGCTGGCAGACCATGCAGGAGTACAAGATCTCCACCATGCCCGTCATCAACGAAAACGGCGGCCTCTACGGTATGCTCTCCGCGGGCGACGTTGCCACCTACGACATGACCTCCGTCCGCAATCCCCGGATGAAGGACATCCCCGTTTTTAACCTGCTGTCCGTTCTGGAGGGCGAGATCCTCAACGAGGACTCCAGTATGTGGGACACCGTCTCCGGCGAGGTCACGGTGGCCCTCCCCGCCAGCCGGGAAAACCTGATCTTCAACAGCCGGGACTCCATCGTCATCTGCGGCGACCAGCCCGACATGATCCGCCGGGCCGTGGAGCTGAAGGTGGAGTGCGTCATCGTCTGCCAGGCCGAGGTGGAGCAGGACCTTCTTGCCGCCGCCACCGACACCTGCATCATCTCCACCCCCTACGACGCTTACCGGGCCGTGCGCCTCATCTGCCACGCCATGCCCATCAGCTCCATCTGCAAGACCGGCCCCCTGGTCTGCTTCCACCTGGACGATTATATCGATGACGTGCGCAACACCGTGCTGGAAAGCCGCTTCCGCGCCTACCCCATCCTGGATGAGGAGGGCCGCGTGGTGGGTACCCTGTCCCGCTTCCATCTGCTGCGTCCCCGGCGCAAGCGGGTGGTGCTGATGGACCACAACGAAATGGCCCAGTCCGTGCCCGGTCTGGACCAGGCCCGCATCATGGAGATCATCGACCACCACCGCCTGGCCGACATCCAGACCACCGACCCCATCACCGTACGCAACGAGCCCGTGGGCTCCACCGCCACCATCGTGGCCGGGATGTACCAGGAAAAGGGCCTCATGCCCACCGCCAAGATGGCAGGCCTCATCGCCTCCGCCATCGTCTCCGACACCGTCATGTTCAAGTCCCCCACCTGCACCCAGAAGGATATGGACATGGCCAAGCGCATGGCCCGCATCGCCAACGAAAACCTGGAGGACCTGGGCCGGGCCATCTTCTCCGCCACCTGCGGCGACGATAAGAGCGTTTCCGACATTCTCAACACCGACTATAAGGAGTTCCACATCGCCGGCCACGACCTGGCCGTCAGCCAGATCACCTGCATGGACTCCGACCGTGTCCTCCAGCGCAAGGAGGAGTTCCTCACCCTGATGGAGAGCATCCGCGTCAAGCGGGGCTTTGACACCGTGGTCCTCATGATCACCGACGTGCTGCTGGAAGGCACCCAGCTCCTCTTCGTGGGCGATGACGAGACCATCGGCGAGGCCTTCAACATCAAAAACCCCGAGACCCACTGCGCATTCCTCCCCAAGATCATGAGCCGGAAGAAGCAGGTCATCCCCATGCTTTCCGCCTTCTGGGGCTAAATCCCTTCCATAAAACTCTGCAAAGCCTTTTCGTAGGGGCGGCCATTGGCCGCCCCTTTTCTTTTTCCTCCAATCCCTCTCCCTTCCTTTTTGTTCAAAATGTCCTTTGCGGCTCTTCCCTCAAATCTGATAGAATGGTTTCATGAAAAATAATGCTTAGGAGGGGCGAAAATGACCTATCAAAAGGGCGATCATGTTCGCTATGGCACCAATGGCGTCTGTGTGATCGCGGATATCGAGACCATGACCTCCATGGACCGGCGCAGCGTAAAGGACTACTATGTTCTCCGGCCCGTGGCGGAAAGCGGCACCAAGATCTTCGTTCCTCTGGATAACCCGGCCCTGCTGGGAAAGATGCACGCCATTTTGACCCGGGAGGAGATCAACGAGGCCATCCGCCAAAGCGCCGCGGACCCCCTTCCCTGGGTGGGCGACCGCAACCGCCGCAGCGAAGCCTTCAAGGAGATCCTGAAGACCGCCGAGCCCTTCCCGCTGCTGCAGCTTTGCTCCTGCATCCATGGCCGCCGCCTGCAGCTCAGCGCGGAGGGCAGGCACCTCTCCGGCAGCGACGAGGCCATCTTGAAGCAGGCGGAGCGGCTGGTGGAAAATGAGTTCGCCTTCTCCCTGGACATTCCCCGCAGCGAAGTGGCCGCCTATATCCACGCCCTCTGGAAGGAATGCACCGCAATTTGACCTGGCGAATCAAAGGCCCCTGGAAAGTGCACCACCACTTCCCAGGGGCCTTTTTCGCCCTTTTTCTTGACTTTACGGTCCAATCCCCCTACAATCGGAAGAGAATTCTCATCGGAAAGAAGCATGGATCTATGGAACTTGATACCCTCCTCCCGGAAGTTCCCGCCCTTCCCGCCGTCCCCTCCCGGCCCAGCCGGTGGACGCAGCTGCGGCACTTCCTCACTGCGGGAGACAACATGCAGCGCCTCCTCTTTCTTCTTGGCCCCTGGCTGGCCTTTTTGATGGTGGAGATCCTGAATAAAAATAACCCCTTCACCGCCCTGACCCCCACCCAGGTGACGCTGAACGCCATCTGGTACTATCTCATCTTCTGGGTGGTCCGCATGGTGACGGGCCGCCGCCTCTTAGGCGCCGGATTGGCTGCGGGCCTTTGCTTTTTCGCGGGCCTTGCCAACCACTATGTCCTCACCTTCCGGGGCCGCATCATCTTCCCCTGCGACCTTTTGGGCCTGCAGACCGCGTGGAACGTGGCGGCGGACTACGAC
>JAFOCY010000134.1 GCA_017380995.1 Oscillibacter sp.
CGGCAACGTGGGAACCATCCTGCGCACGGCGGACGCCTTTTGCGCCGACGGATTGTTTTTGGTCAACGCCTGCGCCGACATCTATAATCCCAAGACGGTCCGGGCCACCATGGGCGCGGTGTTCCGCTGCCCGGTGTGGACCTGCACCGCCGGGGAGCTGCGCGCTTTGCTGACGGACTCCGAAGTCCCCCTTTATGGCGCGGCCCTCCGCTCCGACACCGTGGACGCCCGGAGCGTGGACTATGGCCGCTGCGCCATAGCCATCGGCAGCGAAGGAAAGGGGCTGAGCGGGGAGATGCTGTCCCTTTGCGATCAGACCATCCTCATCCCCATGAGCCAGCACTGCGAGTCCCTCAACGCCGCCATCGCGGCAAGCGTGCTTCTCTGGGAGGCACATCGAAACGATTAAAAAAACGGGAAGGAGGCGGCCCCATGTCCGCACTGAAATACTGGCTCTGGCTCACCGGCCTTCCCGGTCTCGGGAACCAGGCCCGGCTGCGGCTGCTGGAGCGCTTTCCGGACCCGGAGGACCTCTACTATGCCGACGAGGGAGAGCTGCTGCTCACCGATGGCATCACCCGGGACCAGGCCGCCCTGCTGCAAAATAAGAGCCTGAAGACGGCGGAGACCATTCTGGGGGACTGCCAGCGCCTGGGGCTGCGCATCCTCACCATACAGGACGCGGAATATCCTTCCCGGCTGAAGAATATCTATGACCCGCCTGTACTATTCTATACAAAGGGACGGCTGCCCGCCTTGGACGAGGAGGCGGCAGTGGCCTTGGTAGGCACCCGAAGCTGCACGCCCTACGGTGTCTCCTGCGCCAGAAAGCTGGGGCAGGGCCTTGCCAAAGGCGGGGCCGTCGTAGTCAGCGGCCTTGCAAAGGGCGTGGATGCCGAGGGGACTCACGCCGCCCTGCGCGCCGGCGGCTTTGCCGTGGGCGTGGTGGGCAACGGACTGGATATCGCCTATCCTTCCTCTTCCCGGTATCTTTACGAGGACCTGGCCGCCGCCGGTCTGATCATCAGCGAATATCCCCCGGGGACCCGGCCTGCCGCCGGACATTTCCCGGCGAGAAACCGCATCATTTCCGGTCTTTCAGTGGCCACTGTTGTGGTGGAAGCACCGGAAAGAAGCGGTGCCCTCATCACCGCATCCACTGCCCTGGACCAGGGACGGGATGTGTTCGCCGTTCCCGGCCCCATTGACGCGGAAAGCAGCGTTGGCTGCAACCGCCTCATCCGGGACGGCGCGGGCCTTGCGTCCGACGCCTGGGACATTTTGCGGGAATACGAGCACCGCTTTCCCGGGAAGCTCCGCCGGGAAGGCACCGCCGAGCCGCCCCAGGAGACGGGCTATGCCCGGGAAGAACGGCCGGAGCCCAAGCCCGTTGCCCCGTCCTTCAGCCTGCAAAAGGATGGACAGGGCCTCACCGAAGACCAGATCGCCCTGCTGCGCCTGCTTCCGGAGGAGGAAGGCGCGCTGATCGATGATCTGGCGGAGGCGAGCGGGATCCCCGTCCGCAGGGTCCTTTCGGCCCTGACGATCCTGGAGATCGGGGAGCTGGCGCTCCAGCATCCCGGCAAGCGATATACACGGAGCGTTACCCTGACGGAATGATGCCGCAGAACGCTTTTTCATAAGTTTGAGTATAAATATGTGCCGCCAAGGCACATGGAGGTAACTATGGCAAAAGAGTCTCTGGTCATCGTGGAGTCCCCCGCGAAGGCCAAAACCATCGGAAAATACCTGGGCAAGGGATATACCGTCAAGGCCTGTATGGGCCATCTGCGGGACCTGCCCAAAAGCACCATCGGCGTGGATGTGGAAAACGATTTCGAACCCAAGTACGGCCCCATCAAGGGAAAAGAGGAGATCATCGCGGACCTCAAGCGTTCCGCCAAGGCTGCGGACACCGTGTATCTTGCAACTGACCCGGACCGCGAGGGCGAGGCCATCAGCTGGCATCTGAAAAACCTGCTGGACCTGGGGGAAGAAAAGGCCAAGCGTGTGACCTTTAACGAGATCACCAAAAAGGTGGTGCAGGAGAGCATCAGCCAGCCCCGGGACATCGACCAGAACCTGGTGGATGCCCAGCAGGCCCGCCGCATCCTGGACCGTCTGGTGGGATATAAGATCTCTCCCGTGATGTGGAAGAAGATCAAGCCCAAGATGTCCGCCGGCCGCGTGCAGTCCGTTGCCACCCGCATGGTGGACGACCGTGACCGGGAGATCGAGGCCTTCCAGCCTGAGGAGTACTGGACCCTGGACGCGAACCTGGGAAGCCCCAAGACCTTTGCCGCCCACTATCACGGCAAAAGCGGCAAGAAGGCGGAGCTGAAGTCCGCGGAGGAAGTGGATGCCGTGGTCCGGGAGACGGAAAACGAGGTCTTCACGGTGAAGAGCCTCAAGCGCGCCGATAAGCAGCGCAGCCCCTCTCCGCCCTTCACCACCTCCACCATGCAGCAGGAGGCCTCCCGCAAGCTCTCCATGACCCCCCGGCGGACCATGGCCATCGCCCAGCAGCTCTATGAGGGCGTGGATATCGAGGGCGAGGGCACTGTGGGTCTGATCACCTATATGCGTACCGACTCTCTGCGCCTTTCCGAGGAGGCCATCACCTCCGCCCGCTCCTTCATCACCGGCCGCTACGGCAGTGCCTACTGCCCCGCCGATCCCCGGCATTATAAGGCCAAGGCCAATGCCCAGGACGCCCACGAGGCCATCCGCCCCAGCAATGTGAACTGGACGCCGGAGGAGCTGAAAAAGGACCTGACGGCGGAGCAGTACCGCCTCTACCGCCTGATCTGGAGCCGCTACGTTGCCTGCCAGATGGCAAACGCCGTGTATGACAGCGTCTCCGTTGAGATCGGGGCCGGAGAGCATAACTTCCGTGCAAGCTCCTCTAGCCTGAAATTCTCCGGCTACACCGCCGTTTACGAAGAGGGCCGGGACGAGGAGAAGGAGGAGAAGGAATCTCCCCTGCCTGCTTTGCAGGAGGGCCAGTCCCTGCCGCTGAAGGATTTCAGCCGGGACCAGCACTTCACCCAGCCCCCCGCCCATTATACCGACGCCACCCTTATCCGCGCCATGGAGGAGCAGGGCATTGGCCGCCCCTCCACCTATGCCCCTACCGTTTCCACCATTTTGGACCGGGGCTACGTGAAAAAAGAGGGCAAGTACCTGCATATCACCAATCTGGGCAAGGTGGCCACGGAGTGGATGAAGGAGTACTTTGCCGACATTGAGGACCTGAAATTCACCGCCGGCATGGAGCAGAAGCTGGACAGCGTGGAGACCGGCGACATCCCCTGGAAGGATGTGCTGCGGGACTTCTACTATGACGGCTTTGAAGATAAGCTCAAGGCGGCGGAGGAGAGCGAGAAGCGGAAAGTGCCGCCCACCGTCAGCGAGGAGATCTGCCCGGAATGCGGCAGAAACCTGGTGGAGAAGGACGGAAAATTCGGTCCCTTCCTGGCCTGCCCCGGCTATCCCGACTGCAGCTTCACCATGCCTTTGGTGGTGGTGATGCCCGGCCGCTGCCCGGAGTGCGGCGGCAGACTCATGAAGCGCACCGGCGTGAGCAAGAAAAGCGGCAAGCAGTACACCTATTATTGCTGCGAGTACCGCAACAACAAGGATGAGACTTTGAAGTGTGACTTTGTGACCTGGGATGTGCCTGTAAAGGATGACTGCCCGGTGTGCGGCCACACCATGTTCAAGCGTTCCGGCCGGGGCTTCAAGAAGCCTTACTGCATCAACCCCCAGTGCGAAAACTTCCTGCCTGAGGACAAGCGGGGCTACCCCAAGCCTGCCGAGAAGACGGAAGGGGAGGCCGCCCAGCCGGAAGAAACGGAAAAGAAGCCCGCCAAGAAAACGGCAGCCAAAAAGACTGCCGCTGCCAAGAAACCGGCGGCGAAAAAGACTGCTGCCACCAAGAAGCCGGCGGCGAAAAAGACCACCGCCGCAAAGAAAACCACTGCGAAAAAGACGGCCAAGAAAAAAGAGACGAGCGAGGGATAAGCGATGAAAGTGACCGTGATCGGCGCGGGCCTTGCCGGCAGCGAATGCGCCTGGCAGCTGGCCCAGCGGGGCGTTCAGGTAACGCTCCATGAGATGAAGCCGGAAAAGAGAACACCCGCCCATGTGACGGATTATTTTGCGGAGCTTTGCTGCTCCAACTCCCTGCGCTCCGACCAGTTGGAAAACGCGGTGGGCCTTTTGAAGGAGGAACTGCGGCGTCTGGGCTCCCTGATCCTCTCCTGCGCGGACGAGACCCGCGTGGAGGCCGGCGGCGCTCTGGCCGTAGACCGTGACGGGTTTGCAAAGCTTGTGACGGAGCGCATCCAAAACCACCCCAACATCACCGTGAAATACGGCGAGGTCACCGACATCCCCGAGGGAGAGGTGGTCATCGCCTCCGGCCCCCTGACCTCCGACGCCATGGCGGAGCGGCTCCAGAAGCTCCTGGGCGAGGATACCGCCCTCCACTTCTTCGATGCCGCCGCCCCCCTGGTGAGCGCCGAGAGCGTGGATATGGACAAGGCCTGGTTCGGCTCCCGCTATGATAAGGGCACCGCCGACTATGTGAACTGCCCCATGAACGAAGAAGAATACAACGCCTTCTGGGAGGCCCTGACCAC
>JAFOCY010000019.1 GCA_017380995.1 Oscillibacter sp.
CAAAGGACGCCGCCGTGTGCCCCGAGGGGAAGGAGGCATCGGCGGGAACTGCCACCAGCAGCTCCACGGCGCTATTCACCATGCAGGGCCGTACACGGCCCACCAGGGGCTTTAAAATGAGATTACAGCTCAAAAGATCCAGCAGCAGGGCCGCGCCCACACGCAATCCCTCTCTGCGCCGCCCCTTGATCAGCACCAGGAGGACCACCAGAAGGATCCAGACCTCTCCATGGTTGCTGAGCGCGCTCACAGCGGGCATGAGCCAGTCCAAAAACTCACAGCGCAGGTGCGACTGGATCCAGTCCAAAACCGCAAATTCCACTGCCTGCATCTTCTCTCCCCCCTTTGACATGGGATATGATACCACAATCTCTCGGTCCCTTCCACCGAAAGTTTTTCCAAAAGGGCCATTCTCCCTTTTGTTCACGTTTTCTTTACAAATCCTTCCCAATTTATACACATCTTTTTCCAGGGAATCGTGATATGGTGAAAGCAACTTCCACGGAAAGGAGTGCTGTTATGACCTTCTCCTTCAAGGAACTGCGCTATACCCTGTGGTTCCCGGTATATATGGTCATGTATCTGGCCATGGAAAAGCTGTTTCCCATCCCCATCTACTGGAGCCATACCCCTCTGGACGCCCTCATCCCCTTCTGCGAGGCCTTTGTCATCCCCTACAGTCTCTGGTATCCCCTGCTGATCGCCGTGGGCGTGTACCTGCTGTGCCGGGATATCCCGGCCTACCACCGGTATATGGCCTTCCTTGCCGCTACCTTCTTCCTAAGTGCCCTGATCTGGTTCCTCTATCCCAATGGCCAGGCCCTGCGGCCCGCTGTGATGCCCCGGGACAACCTGCTTACCGCCCTGGTAGGCCTCATTTACCGCGCCGATACCTGCACCAATGTCTTCCCCTCCGTCCACGTGGTGGGCTCTCTGGGGGCCCTATTTGCGGTGTGGGACTGTCCTCGCCTTCGCATCCGACATCCGAAAATCTGCCGGGGCGTAACGGTGCTGGCGGTGCTGATCTGTCTTTCCACCGTCTTTATCAAGCAGCACGCGGTGGCGGATGTTATTTGCGGCGTGTGCCTTTCCCTTCTGGTGTCCATCCCTATCTACTGCCGCAGCTTTTTCCGCAGATTCTCTTTGAAATGGGCATAATCCCTAAAAAACTTACCGCAAATTCATGTCTTTTTCCCCGTTTCCGTTCCTTGCAAATCATAAACCAAGCTGTTATACTGAACGTAGGTTATATGACTGACGGAACTTAGCGGGAGCTCCCGCGTGAAGTATAACCATTGAAAGCCGACCGTCTGGGCGCCAAAAGGCCCGGATTGTCGGTTTTTTTGGCTTTATTTGGCGCAAGGAGGTACGAACCGTGCTTACCGGACAAGTTCATTCCATTGAAAGCATGGGCCTGGTGGATGGGCCCGGCATCCGGACCGTGGTATTTTTACAGGGCTGTGCCCTTCGCTGCCGCTACTGCCATAACCCGGACACCTGGACCCACGCAGGCGGCACTACCATGACGCCGGAAGCTCTGGTGAACAAGCTCAGCCGCTTTAAGACCTATTTCGATTCCAGCGGCGGCGGAGTCACCTTTTCCGGCGGTGAACCGCTGCACCAGCCGGAGTTCCTGACGAAATGCCTGCAGCTTTGCAAAGAGGCCGGCATCCATACCTGCATCGATACTGCCGGTGTGGGCCATGGCGACTATGACGCCATTTTGGAGCATACCGACCTGGTCCTTTACGACGTAAAGCACTTCACACCGGAAGGCTACCGCACCGTCACCGGCATGGAGATGGAGGAGACCCTCCGTTTCCTGGAAGCCGTGCAGCGCCGCGGCATCCCTCTTTGGGTCCGCCATGTGGTGGTCCCCGGTCTTACAGACGGTGAAGACCACATCCGCGCCCTGGCGCAATACGTACAGACACTCCGGAACGTAGAAAAAGCAGAGCTTTTGGGCTACCATCTGCTGGGCCGGGAGAAGTACCGTGTTGCCAACATTCCGTATCCCCTGGACGGCGTCCCCGCCCTGCCGCACGCAGAGCTGGAGCGCTATCAGACAATATTGAACGAAATTTTGAAAGGAGTCAGTGAAACATGATGGACCTGGCAGGAAATCCCGCATGGGAAGGTTTCAGAAGTGGTGAATGGCGCCACCTGGTAAACGTCCGCAACTTCATCCAGCGCAACTACACCCCTTATGAGGGAGATGACAGCTTCCTCGCCGGCACCACCGAGCGCACCGACCGTGTGTGGGAAAAGTGCCGCGCACTCATCATCGAGGAGGTCAAAAAAGGCATCATCGACGTGGAGACCGACATTGTTTCCGGTATCGATAATTTTGCCCCCGGCTACATTGACAAGGAAAATGAGGTCATCGTGGGCCTGCAGACCGACGCCCCCCTCAAGCGCATCGTCAACCCCTTCGGCGGTATGCGTATGGCCCAGTCTGCCCTGGAGCAGTACGGCTACAAGCTGAACCCCGAGATTGAAAAGCACTTCACCCAGTATCGTAAGACCCACAACGAGGGCGTGTTTGACGCCTATCCCCAGCGCGTGCGTACCGCCCGCAGCGTGGGCCTTCTCACCGGCCTGCCTGATGCTTACGGCCGCGGCCGCGTCATCGGCGACTACCGCCGTGTCCCCCTGTACGGCGTGGATTACCTCATCGAGGCCAAAAAGGCAGAGCTGGAGACTTTCGACGGCCCCATGACCGACGAGCGTATCCGCCTGCGCGAGGAGATCAGCGAGCAGATCCGCGCCCTGGGCAAGATGAAGGACATGGCCGCCCGCTATGGTGTGGATATCTCCCGTCCTGCTGCCAACGCCCAGGAGGCCGTTCAGGGCCTGTACATGGCATACCTGGCCGGCATCAAGGAGAATAACGGCGCTGCCACCTCCCTGGGCCGCACCTCTACCTTCCTGGATATCTACATCCAGCGTGACCTGGAGCGGGGCATTCTGGACGAAAAGGGCGCACAGGAGCTGATCGATCAGTTCGTCATCAAGCTGCGCCTGGTCCGCCATCTGCGTACTCCCGAGTATAACGAGCTCTTCGGCGGCGACCCCACCTGGGTTACTGAGGCCATCGGCGGTATGGGTGTGGATGGCCGCACCATGGTCACCAAGAACTCCTTCCGCTTCCTCCACTGCCTGAAGAACCTGGGCACCGCACCCGAGCCCAACCTGACTGTTCTGTGGAGCCGCGACCTGCCCGTGAACTTCAAGCGCTTCTGCGCCAAGATGAGCATTGACACCGACTCCATCCAGTACGAGAACGACGACATCATGCGTCCCGTTTACGGCGATGACTACGGCATCGCCTGCTGCGTCTCCGCTATGCGCATCGGCAAGCAGATGCAGTTCTTCGGTGCCCGCGCCAACATCGCCAAGAGCCTCCTCTACGCCATCAACGGCGGCGTGGATGAGATCAAGGGCGTCACGGTGGTCCCCGAGATCAAGCCCCTCTCCACCGGCGACGGTGTGATGAACTACGCCGAGGTCCTGGGCAACTACAAGAAAGTCCTCAGCTACGTGGCCGAGCTGTATGTGGATACCATCAACATCATCCACTTCATGCACGACAAGTACGCCTACGAGGCAAGCCAGATGGCCCTGCACGACACTGTGGTGGACCGCCTGACCGCCTTCGGCATTGCGGGCCTCTCTGTGGTGGCTGACTCCCTCTCCGCCATCAAGTTTGGCAAGGTCCGTCCCATCCGCAACGAGCAGGGAATTGCCGTTGACTTCGTCACCGAGGGTGACTTCCCCAAGTACGGCAACGACGAAGACCTGGTGGACGATATCGCCGTGGAGATCGTCAGCTACTTCTCCAGCGAGCTCAAGCGCCACAAGATCTACCGCGAGGGCATCCATACCCTCTCCGCCCTGACCATCACCAGCAACGTCATGTACGGTAAGAAGACCGGCTCCACTCCCGACGGCCGCAAGCGCGGCGAGCCTCTGGCTCCCGGCGCCAATCCCATGCACGGCCGCGACGAAAACGGCGCCCTGGCCTCTTTGAACTCCGTTGCCAAGATCCCCTACCGTGAGATCTGCCAGGACGGCGTTTCCAATACCTTCTCCATCGTTCCCGCCGCCCTGGGCCGGGATATGGAGCAGCGCATCAACAACCTCTACGGTATTCTGGACGGTTACTTTATGCGTGGTGCCCACCACCTGAACGTCAACGTCATGAACCGCCAGGTGCTGATCGATGCCATGGAGCATCCCGAGCAGTATCCCACCCTCACCATCCGCGTCTCCGGCTATGCTGTCAACTTCAGCCGCCTGAGCCGTGAGCAGCAGTTGGAAGTCATCAAGCGTACCTTCCACGAGAGCATCTAAACATGCAGAAAGCACCCGGAAACGGGTGCTTTCTTTTTATAAAAATCAGGGCAAGCAAAAAGAAAAGCGACGGTTTTTCAACCGTCGCTTTGTGTTGGCGTTACCTATCTTCCCGGGCCGTCTCCAGCCAAGTATTGTGGGCAGAAGTGAGCTTAACTACCGTGTTCGGAATGGGAACGGGTGGACCCTCACTCTAATCAACACCAACTTTTCCTCTGGCATTATACCA
>JAFOCY010000135.1 GCA_017380995.1 Oscillibacter sp.
GGGGACCTTCGGAAAGCGCAGATAGTCATATACCCGCTTGTGGCGCGCCCGCTCATAGGCGTTGGCGGCCCCGCCGCCCAAAAGAAGGCCGGACCATAGCGGCGCCTCCTTCCGCTTCCTCCAGGCAAAGAGCAGCGCCAGGGCGGAAAGCGCCCCTACCAGTGCTTTGGGCGCAGGGAGGGAAAAGGCCGCGCCGGTGTTCCACACCTCTGTCATCTCCACGCAGCCCTTGAGATGGAGGGTATCCTTCCGGGAGGTGCGGTGGAGATACACCCGCACCAGTCCCGCGGCGGAAAAGACCGCCGCCGCGATCAGCAGCGTCATCATGCCTTCTCCCCCTTTTGTGCCTTTTCCAAAGCGGCGCGGACCGCCCCGGTTTTGTTATTCTGGTTGTTCCGGGCAAGGACCTGGGTGATCTGGCCCTCCACCCGCTCCACCTCCTCGCGGAAATTGGAGGCAGAGAGGCGCAGTGCGCCGTGACCGAGGATAATGAGCTGCTCGGGACCATCGGAGGTGGCCACCTTCACCCGGTACTTTCTTCCCAACTCGTAGGTGGTGCGCTCGATATAGGCGTCAGCCGTCTCCGCTTCCTTGGTGTAGACCACATGGATGTTGTGGTATTTTTCCACGCTCCCGGGGTTTCCCTTCACCCGGTAGGCGTCAAACACGGCGATGACCTCACACTTTTTGTAGCCCTGGTAATTGCAAAGAAGGTCGCACAGGGCTTTCCGGGCGGCGTCCAGGTTGTCCCGGGCAATTTTTTTCAGCTCCTCCCAGGCGAAAATGATATTATAGCCGTCCACCAGCAGGTATTCCTTCTGGGGCGCCCGGTCGGGAACGGAGCGCTTTTCCAGCTCCGTACTCACCGCGGCGCTCCGGGGCGGCTGGAAGGAGCGGTTTTTCACCGGGCCGTAGGTCCGCTCGAAGATGGCCTGCAGCTCCTTATCCTGGGCCACCGTCCCCTCATAGGAGCTGGGGCGGCGGGAAGTATTGGCCTCTTTGGGCTTATCCTCCACTGCCGGGCGCAGGACGCTTTGGAGGTGGGCCATGGCGGGAACCTCCTGCCATTTCACGTTGTACCCCGCGCCGTGGCCGCAGAACACAGAGTCCGCCGTGTTCTCCACATCCCGCTCCGGATCGTAGCCAAGGGCCTTGATGACCTGCTCCGCCTCGGCGCAGGGGCGGTAGCCGGCAAGGACCATGCTGAGCCTCCCCCGTCCCCGGGTATAGGCCGTGACCTCCCGGGCGTAGTTGCGCATCTGGGCAACCGGCGCGCTGCCCGTGAGGATGGTCTCCTCTCCAAAGGTCTCCGGGGGCTCCGTCTCGCCGTTCATCCGCTGCAGGTCGCTGATGGCCCGTCCCAGCTGCTCCGTGGGAAGCTCCAGGCGGAACTCATACCAAGGCTCCAGCAAAACGCTTTTGGCACTCATCAATCCTTGGCGCACGGCCCGGTAGGTGGCCTGGCGGAAGTCTCCGCCCTCGGTGTGCTTCAAATGGGCCTTGCCGGCGGCCAGGGTGATCTTCATATCCGTGATGGGCGAGCCGGTGAGGACACCCAGGTGGTCCTTTTCCATCAGATGGGTGAGGATGAGCCGCTGCCAGTTGCGGTCCAGCTCGTCCTCGGGAACAATGGAGGCAAAGTGCATACCGCTGCCCCGGGGGGCGGGCTCCAGCACCAGATGGACCTCCGCATAGTGGCGCAGCGGCTCAAAATGGCCGATGCCCTCCACCCGATTTTCAATGGTCTCCCGATAGAGGATACTGCCGCTGCCAAAGCCGATCTCCAGGCCGAAGCGGTCCCGGACCAAGCGCTGTAAGATCTCCTGCTGGACCTCGCCCATCAGCTCAATGGCGATCTGCCGGGCACCCTCGTTCCAGAGGATGTGGAGCTGGGGATCTTCCTCCTCCAACTGCCTGAGCTTCAAAAGAGCGGTGTGGGGGTCCGTCCCCTCCGGCAAAAGGACCTGGTAGGTCAGTACCGGCTCCAGCATAGGCGCCGTCCAGGGCCCCTCAAAGCCCAGGCCGTCGCCGGGGCGGGTCTGGGTCAATCCGGTGACCGCCACCACGCTGCCGGCCTCGGCGCAGTCCACGGGGCGGAACTTGGCGCCCGAATACAGGCGCAGCTGGTCCGCCTTCTCCTCCCAGGGGTTTTCGCCGCCCCGCAACACTTCCTTGGTCCGCAAGGCGCCGCCGGTGACCTTCAGGTGGGTCAGGCGGTTGCCCTGGCCGTCCCGGGTGATCTTGAAGACACGGGCGCCAAATTCACTGCCGTAATCCGGGACGGGGGCGAAGCGCTCCAAGCCCTCCATCAGCTCCTCCACGCCCTCCAGCTTCAAGGCCGCGCCGAAAAAGCAGGGAAAGAGCTTCCGCTTTCCCACCATCTGCCCGATCAAACCATCCGTCAGCGTTCCGGTCTCAAAATACTGCTCAATAGCCGCCTCATCGCAGGCGGCAGCTTCTTCATAAAGGGTATCTTCCGCTGCGCCAAAATCCACGCAGCCAGGACTCAGGCGCTGCTTCAAACTCTCCATCACCTGCGCGCGGTCTGCCCCCGCCAGGTCCATTTTGTTGACAAACAGAATGGTGGGCACGGCGTACCGCTCCAGCAGCTTCCACAGGGTCCGGGTGTGACCCTGGACGCCGTCGGTACCGCTGATGACCAGCACCGCGCAGTCCAACACCCGCAGCGTCCGCTCTGCCTCTGTGGAAAAATCCACATGGCCCGGGGTATCCAGCAGCGTCACCTGAGTATCTCCCAGGGAAAATACCGCCTGCTTGGAAAAAACGGTGATACCCCGCTCCCGCTCAATGGCATCCGTATCCAAAAAAGCGTCGGCATGGTCCACCCGGCCAAGCTTGCGAATGGCGCCGCTGCGGTAAAGCAGGGCCTCGGAAAGGGTGGTCTTGCCCGCGTCCACGTGGGCCAGGATGCCTAAAACCAGTTTCTTCATGCAGACACTCCAATCAGTTTCTCAAAAAGGGGCAGCAGGGTATAGAGCACCGGCTGGTGGGCCATATAGACCAGCAGGGACCGCCGTCCCATGGCGGTGACAACAGGCACCGGACGGAGGATCAGGTCCTCCCGCTCCGGGCGAAGCCTGGAAAGAAAGACCCCTGTCCAGAACAAAAAAAGCCAGGGCAGGAGGGGAAAATAGTCCGAGGAGGTGAACCCGGGAGGCGGGAATCCCAGCACGGCGGTCAGGAGACTCGTCCCCCGGGGAAGAGCGGCGATATGCAACCCTTCAAAGCCCAAAAAGCCCTCATTCACATCCCGAAACAGCATAAACAGGGCAAAGGACACCCCCAGGCCCAGATGGGGCGGGATGCAGCGCAGTGCCTTCTTCAGGGGAGCGCTGATGAGTGTGGCAAGGCCCAAAAAGGTCAGCACGCCGCAAAAGATGGGAGCCTCAGGCAAAACCACATAGGTCACAGCGCTGACGATGGCGCCGGCGGAAAAGGTGACGAGGCCCCTTCGCACAGGCCGGCGGCCCAGGAAAAAGCAGTAGCCGGAAAGAAGGATGAAGGTCCAGCAGATGCTTTGCTGCCACACATAGGCCCCAAAGGAGCGGTACCAGGACCAGTCCGCCCCCAGGAGATAGACAAAATCCCAGCAGGCGTGATAGCCGATCATGCTGATCAGGGCCACGCCCCGCAGCGTATCAATATCCTGATGGCGCATCCGCAGCCCTCCCTTCTCATCATAACAATTTATCATAGCATACCCGAAAAACATTTTCAACCGGAAGGGTTGGTTGCATCCGCCCACGGACCATGGTAACATGAACGCAGAAAGGGAGTGGTTTTCATGCTGAAAAATGGACGGATCACCCTGGAGAAAAACGTCACCATGGATTACGTGGCCTTTGGCCGGGGAACACGGCCCCTGGTCATCCTCCCAGGTCTTGGAGACGGCCTGCGGGGCGTGAAGGGCACAGCCCTTCCCATGTCCATCCTGTACTGGGCCTTTTCCAAAGACTTCCGGGTGTACCTCTTCAGCCGCAAAGACCCTCTGCTCCCCAGCCGTACCACCCGGGATTTTGCCCGAGACCAGAAGGCCGCCATGGACCGTCTTGGGATCTCAAAGGCTGATGTGGTAGGCGTTTCCCAGGGCGGTATGATCGCCCAGTTCCTTGCCATCGACTACCCGGAAGCCGTGGGCAAGCTGGTGCTCTGCGCCACCTGTCCCCAGCCAAATCCCACCCTGGAGACCGCTGTGACCCTTTGGATGCGGATGGCCCGGCGGGGCGATGCCATGAGCCTGATGCGGGACAATGTGGAACGCATCTACTCTCCCCGCTATGTCAAGCGTTTGGGGTGGCTGGCTCCCATCGTGGGTCTTTTGACGGCCCCCTCCTCCTTCCACCGCTTTTTGGTGATGGCCCAGGCCTGCCTGGACCACAATGCCCTGGAAGAGCTGCCCCGCATTACCGCCCCCACCCTCATCATCGGCGGAGAGCAGGACCGTGTGCTCACAGGCCTGGCCTCTTATGAACTGGCAAACAAGATCCCCGGAAGCCGCCTGGTGATGTATCCGGACCTGGGTCACAGTGTCTACGAGGAAGCACCGGACTTTCAAAGCCGGGTGCTGGAGTTTTTGCTGGAACCATGACACCCCGCTCTTTTCGCCGGACCGCACCCAACATCAAAACGCAAAAAAGCCCTTTGTCACTCCACTCGAGTTCGAAGTGACAAAGGGCTTTTCCTTTTTCGATCAGTGATCGCGCTTAGACCAGCTCGATGATACCAGTCTCGGCGGCGTCGCCGCGGCGGACGCCGGTACGGATGATGCGGGTGTAGCCACCGTTGCGCTCAGCGTACTTGGGGGCGATCTCCTTGAACAGCTTCTGGGCAACATCCTCACGGGTGATGAAGGCCAGAGCCTGGCGGTAAGCAGCCAGGTCGTTCTTCTTGCCGAGGGTGATCATCTTCTCGGCCAGGGGCTTGATCTCCTTGCAACGGGTGATGGTGGTCTCCATCTTGCCGTGATCCAGGAAATCAGTGACCTGCTGACGCAGCATAGCCATACGCTGGTCAGTAGTCTTGCCAAGTTTACGAGTTCCGGGCATGTCGGTTTCCTCCTTATCAGGATTTAGGTCAGCCGGGAGTTCCGGCGTTGAATCAGTTAGTTGTTCTCTTCGTCAGCCAGATGGAGACCCATCATAGCCAGCTTGTTGATGACCTCTTCCAGGGACTTGCGGCCCAGGTTGCGGACCTTCATCATCTCGTCCTCGGTCTTGGAGATCAAGTCCTCGACGGTGTTGATGTTGGCGCGCTTGAGGCAGTTGAAGCTGCGGACAGAGAGATCCAGCTCTTCAATGGTCATCTCCAGGACCTTGTCGCGCTGGGCCTCGGCCTTCTCCACCACGGTGGGCTTGCTGCCCACGTTTTCACTCAGGTCAGTGAAGAGGGTGAAGTGGTCGCAGAGGATCTTGGCGCCCAGGGACACAGCATCTCTTGCGGAGATGGTGCCGTCGGTCCAGACCTCCAGGGTCAGCTTGTCAAAATCGCTGGAAGCGCCCACGCGGGTAGGCTCCACGGTGTAGTTCACCTTGTACACAGGGGTGTAGATGGAGTCCACAGCGATGGTGCCGATGATGTTCTGCTGGGGCTTGTTGCGGTCAGCGCTCACATAGCCACGGCCGTGAGACAGGGTGATCTCCATGTTCAGGGTAGCACCGTTGTCCAGGGTAGCAATGTGCATATCGGGGTTCAGAACCTCGACCTCGCCATCGGCCTTGATATCGCCGGCAGTCACCACGCAGGGACCAACAGCCTCGATATAGACCGTCTTCACAGTCTCGCTGTGCAGCTTCGTCAGGAGGCCCTTCACATTCAGGACGATCTCCGTCACGTCTTCCTTCACACCGGGGATGGTGGAAAACTCATGCTGGACACCGGCGATCTTAATGGTGGTCGGAGCGGTGCCGGGCAGAGAGGAAAGCATAATGCGGCGGAGCGCGTTGCCCAGAGTCGTACCGTAACCGCGCTCAAGCGGTTCCACGACATACTTGCCGTAAGTCACGTCACCGGGAGCCTCGATACATTCGATCTGGGGCTTTTCAATTTCGATCATGCAGTTACCCTCCTTCATCTTCTCATTGCGGCGCACAACCGTGCGCCGCGGTCAGTTCCTACCATTATCGAGGGTACCTTCCAATTACTTGGAGTACAGCTCGACGATGAGGTGCTCCTCGATGGGAAGATCGATGTCCTCACGGGCGGGTTCTGCGACGACCTTAGCCACGTTGTTCTTGTCCATTTCCAGCCACTTGGGGACCACGCGGGAAGCGTTGGCCTCCAGAGCGCCCTTGAACTTGTCCAGGCTGCGGGAGCCTTCCTTCAGCTCGATGACATCGCCGGTCTTCACCAGGTAAGAGGGGATGTTGACCTTCTTGCCGTTGACGGTGAAGTGGCCGTGACGGACCAGCTGACGAGCCTCAGGACGGCTCATAGCGAAGCCCAGACGGTACACGACGTTGTCCAGACGGGTCTCCAGGATGGTCAGCAGGTTCTCACCGGTCATGCCGGCCTTCTTGTTGGCCATCTCGAAGTAATCAGCGAACTGGCTCTCCAGCATGCCATAATAGCGCTTGACCTTCTGCTTCTCGCGCATCTGGATGCCGTACTCGCTCAGCTTCTTGTTTCTTGCATTGCCGTGCATACCGGGAGCATAGCTACGACGCTCCACAGCGCACTTGTCGGTATAGCAGCGGTCGCCCTTCAGGAAGAGCTTCTGGCCTTCTCTGCGGCAAAGGCGGCAGACTGCACCGGTATATCTTGCCATATTGCTTTACCTCCTCTTTAATTACACGCGGCGACGCTTGGGGGGACGGCAGCCGTTGTGGGGGATGGGAGTGACGTCCTTGATCATGGTCACTTCCAGGCCGACAGCCTGCAGGGCGCGGATAGCAGCCTCGCGGCCCTGGCCGGGGCCCTTGACGAAGACCTCAACGGTCTTCAGGCCGTGCTCCATAGCAGCACGGGCAGCGGTCTCAGCAGCGGTCTGAGCTGCGAAGGGAGTGGACTTCTTGCTGCCGCGGAAGCCGAGGCCGCCGGAAGAAGCCCAGGAGATGGCGTTGCCCTGGGTATCAGTGACAGTCACCATGGTGTTGTTGAAGGAAGAACGGATATGGACCTGGCCACGCTCAATGTTCTTCTTTTCGCGACGGCGGCGAATAACCTTCTTGCCGTTCTTTGCAGTTGCCATTTTCGTTCTCCCTCCTTACTTCTTCTTGTTAGCAATGGTCTTCTTGGGACCCTTGCGAGTTCTTGCGTTGGTCTTGCTGCGCTGGCCGCGGACAGGCAGGCCCTTGCGATGACGCAGGCCGCGATAGCAGCCGATCTCGCTCAGACGCTTGATGTCCAGGGCAGTCTGGCGGCGCAGGTCGCCTTCGACGGTATAAGCGTCGATAGCGTCACGGAGCAGGTTCTCCTCGGCGTCGGTCAGGTCCTTGACGCGGGTGTCGGGGTTGACACCAGTCTTCTCCAGGATGTCCTTGGCAGTCTTTCTGCCAATGCCGTAGATATAGGTGAGGCCGATCTCGATACGCTTATCCTTCGGCAGGTCAATACCGGCAATACGTGCCATACTCTTAAAGCACCTCCAATTAAATGTTAGCCCTGTCTCTGCTTATGCTTGGGGTTCTCGCAAATGACCATGACGCGGCCTTTGCGGCGGATAACCTTGCACTTTTCGCACATGGGCTTCACGGACGGTCTTACTTTCATAGTTCTAAACCATTCCTTTCAGCGGTTTGTGTCATTTACTAAATTCGCCTGGGGCTCTCACTTGGAGCGCCAGGTGATCCGGCCGCGGGTCAAGTCATACGGGGACATTTCCACCGTAACCTTGTCGCCGGGCAGAATCCTGATGAAATTCATTCTGAGTTTCCCGGAAATATGCGCTAAAATTGTGTGTCCATTTCCAATGTCAACCTGGAACGTCGTGTTGGGCAGAGCTTCCACCACAACACCTTCCACTTCGATCATATCGGATTTTGCCAAACGTTATCCCTCCTGGCTCGGATGAACCTCCTCGCGGTAAGCCGCGAGGGTCCTTCGAAGTTCACTGTTTGTGATCTTCTCGTTATTCTTGATCTTCTCGGAAACGCGGGTCTCCTCGGCGGCCACGAAAAGCACATGTCTTCTCTTCTTCCGCTTGGGAGCTTCCACTCTCCGGGATTTTCCGTCTGCCAGCAGGAGGTACTCCCCCTCCACCGCAAGAACGACGAAGAGCTTGCCCTTGTCTCTGCCGGCATCGGAACGAATGATGTTTGATTGTGCAATTTCCATACGCTTCTTCTTACTTTCAGATGGCGGGAGCGGTGAGGATCTCAGGCTCGCCGTCAGTAATCAGGACCGTATTCTCATAGTGTGCAGACCACTTGCCGTCCAGCGTCTTGACGGTCCAGCCGTCGCTGAGCTGCCGGATGGCGGCGCCGCCTGCGTTCACCATGGGTTCGATTGCAAGGGTCATGCCTCTGAGGAGCCGGGGGCCCCGGCCGCTTCTTCCGAAGTTGGGGACCTCAGGGTCTTCGTGCATCGCCGCGCCTACGCCGTGA
Organism: Oscillibacter sp.; assembly: GCA_017380995.1. Classification (GTDB taxonomy): domain Bacteria; phylum Bacillota; class Clostridia; order Oscillospirales; family Oscillospiraceae; genus Oscillibacter. The sequence continues at coordinate 8,562 of JAFOCY010000135.1, forward strand.
CCGACGTATTCCCGGACGATGGAAAAGCCGTTGCTCTCCACATAGGTCTGGATGGCAGAAGAAATATCTCCCACCCGGTGACCCTCTTTCGCGTAGCGGATGCCCTCGAAGAAGCTCTGGCGGGTCACATCAATGAGCCGCTGGGCTTCCGGATCGATGGTACCGCAGGCGAAGGTGGCACAGCAGTCTCCGTGGAATCCTCCGACACAGGCGCCCACATCGATGGACACGATATCGCCCTCCTGCAGCACCCGTTTTCCGGGGATGCCGTGGATGACCTCATCGTTCACACTGATGCAGATGCTGGCGGGAAAGCCATACAGGTGAAGGAACGAAGGCGTTGCACCCTGCTTGCGAATGAATTTCTCCACTGCCTTGTCGATCTCTTGGGTCGTTACGCCGGGCTTTACCATTTCCCCTGCAAAAGCACGGGCAGCCGCGGTAATTTTTCCAGCCTGACGCATCAATTCGATCTCGTGGGAAGATTTCAATTTGATCATTGATTATCTCCCCAGCACACGGAGAATAGCCTCGGAGTTTTCAGCCACAGTGGGCTGGTTCTCCACCGGCCGCAGAAGACCGCGCTCGGCGTAATAAGCCTTCAAAGGCTCGGTCTTCTTATGATAGACCTCAAGCCGTGCACGCACGGTCTCGGGTTCATCATCCTTTCGGCGGACGAGCTTGCAGCCGCAAGTATCGCACACGCCTTCAGCCTTGGGAGGCACAGCTACCACATGGTAGCTGGCTCCGCAATGCTCACAGACGCGGCGGCCACCCATGCGGTCCATGATGACCTCGTCAGAGATCTCCAGGGAAACCACATGGTCGAATACGATTCCTGCTTTCTCCAGGGATTCAGCCTGAGCGATGGTGCGGGGCACGCCGTCCAGAATGTATCCGTCTTTGCAGTCCTCCTCGGCCACCCGCTCGTGGATGATCTCAATGATCACCTCATCGGGGACCAGCTTGCCTGCATCCATGTAATGCTTGGCTTCCAGGCCCACGGGGGTGCCGTCCTTGATGGCGGCGCGGAGGATGTTGCCGGTGGAGATCGTAGGGATGCCCAACATCTTGGAGAGGATCTCAGCCTGGGTGCCCTTACCGGCACCAGGGGCTCCCAACAGGATCAGTTTCATGAAGTGCCTCCTTGTCTTACTCCAGGAAACCCTTATACTGACGCATCAGCATCTGGTTTTCCAGAGACTTGACGGTCTCCAGAGCAACACCGACCACGATGATGACGGAGGTACCGCCGATACCGATGGAATCATTGCCGATCAGCTTGGAAGCCAGGATCGGGCAGATGGACACGATAGCGAGGTAGATAGCGCCGAACATGGTGATCTTGTTGAGGACCTTCTTGATGAAGTCAACGGTGGGCTTACCGGGGCGGAAGCCGGGGATGAAGCCACCCTGCTTCTTCAGGTTGTTGGCGATCTCAACGGGGTTGAACTGGATGCTGGAGTAGAAGTAGCTAAAGCCAATGATCATCAGGAAGTACACCAGGATATAGATGGCGGACTGTGCGTCAATGGCGTCGTAAATAGCGCGGGAAATGGTGCCCTCGGCAGGGATGCCGATGAAGCTCCAGATGGTGATGGGCAGAGAAGCGATGCTCTGGGCGAAGATGACGGGCAGAACGCCGGACATATTCACCTTCATGGGCAGGTTGCTGCTCTGGCCGCCGTACATCTTACGGCCCACCTGACGCTTGGCGTACTGCACGGGGATGCGGCGCTCAGCGTCCTGGATGAACACGATGAAGACGATCAGGGCCAGGATGCCAACCAGCAGCAGGGCAACGCCCCAGGGAGCCATGGCGCTGTTCAGAACGTTCTGAGCGGCAGCCTCGCTGTAACCCACGGACATCAGGCCCTCCAGGGTCAGGGTGCCCTTCTGGACAGAAGACCAGGTCTGGACACCGGAGACCATGCCGGAGATCATGGTAGGCACGCGGGAGATGATGCCGGCGAACAGGATCACGGAGATACCGTTGCCAACACCGAACTCGGTGATCTGCTCGCCCATCCACATGACGAATGCGGAACCGGCGATCAGGGACACAACAATGACCAGAGCAGGCCAGATGCCGTCAGCACCGGAGGCCAGCAGGCCATAGTTCTTCATCATCATGTAGTAGCCAACAGCCTGCAGCACAGCGATACCAACGGTGGTATAGCGGGTGATGGACTGGATCTTTTTACGGCCTTCCTCGCCGCCGTCGCGGGCCAGTCTCTCCAGATAGGGGATGGCCACGGTCAGCAGCTGGATGATGATGGAGCTGTTGATATAGGGCTGGATGCTCAGGGCAAACACCGTGGCGGTAGCGAAAGCGCCACCGGACATCACGTTGTACAGACCCAGGATGGTAGCACCCATGGAGTCGAGCTGCATCTTCAGCGCATCAACGTTGATATAGGGAACGGTGATGGCGTTGCCGATCCGGAAGATCAGCAGCATGAGGAGAGTAAAGATGATCTTCTTCCGCAGCTCGGGGATGCCCCAGGCTTTGCGAATAGTCTGGATCACGTTACATCACCTCTGCCTTTCCGCCGACTGCCTCGATAGCCTCCTTGGCAGAAGCGGAGAAAGCAGAAGCCTGCACAGTGACCTTCTTGGTCACCTTGCCGTTGCCCAGGACCTTGAAGCCATACTCGCACTTGGCGAGGATGCCCTTGGCCAGCAGAGCCTCGGCGTTAACGATCTCACCATCCTCGAAAGCGTTCAGGGCGCTGAGGTTGATGATCTCCAGGGGCTTTGCGAAGATGTTGTTGAAGCCGCGCTTGGGGATACGGCGGGACAGAGGCATCTGGCCGCCTTCGAAGCCCACGCGGACCTTGCCGCCGGAACGGGCCTTCTGGCCCTTGTGGCCGCGGCCGCCGGTCTTGCCGTTGCCGGAGCCTGCGCCACGGCCCTTACGATAAGCCTCGCGGACGGAGCCGGCAGCGGGAGACAGTTCGTTGAGTTTCATAGTTCCGTGCCTCCTTACTTCACTTCGGTGACCTGCAGCAGGTAGCCGATCTTGGCGATCTTGCCGCGGGTCTGGTCGTTATCGGGCTGCACGGTGATATCACCGATCTTGCGCAGGCCCAGGGAATGTGCGGTGGCAACCTGCTTCTCCAGGCGGCCGTTCAGGCTCTTGACGAGCTTAATGTTGATGTTTGCCATTGTATAGCGCCCTCCTTAACCCAGGATCTCTTCGACGCTCTTGCCGCGGATGCGGGCAACGGTCTCGGGACCGCGCATGCTCTTGAGGCCTGCGAAAGCAGCGGCGACGACGTTGTTGGGGTTGTTGGAACGCAGGCACTTGGTACGGATGTCCTTGATGCCTGCAGCCTCGACGACGGCACGGACAGCGCCGCCGGCGATGACGCCGGTACCGGGGGCGGCGGGCTTCATCAGCACGCGGCCTGCGCCAGCCTCACCGATGGTCTCGTGAGGAATGGTGCTGCCGGACAGGGTCACAGTGATCATGTTCTTCTTGGCAGACTCGATACCCTTGCGGATAGCCTCGGGGACCTCAGCGGCCTTACCCAGGCCGTAGCCCACCTTGCCCTTACCGTCGCCAACGACGACCAGGGCGGAGAACTTCATAACGCGGCCGCCCTTGACGGTCTTGGAGACACGGTTCAGGTAAACGACCTTCTCAATGAGCTCGCTCTGCTCTCTTTCAAATCTAGGCATTGTGTCGTTTCCTCCTTCGATTAAAACTTCAGGCCGCCTTCACGGGCGCCATCAGCCAGAGCCTGGACGCGGCCGTGGTACAGGTAGCCGCCGCGGTCGAAGACCACGTTCTCGATACCCTTAGCCAGAGCGCGCTCGGCAACCAGCTTGCCAACAGCGGTAGCAGCAGCAATGTTGCCGCCGTAACCTTCGATGGCCTTGTCGAGGGAGGAAGCAGAAGCCAGGGTCACGCCGTTGACGTCATCGATGACCTGAGCGTAGATGTTGGCTTCGCTGCGGAAAACATTCAGACGGGGCATCTCGGGGGTGCCGGAGATCTTGCCGCGCACTCTCTTGTGGCGCTTGAGACGCTGAGCGTTGGTGTTAGGTCTTTTAATCATGTCGGCACACCTCCTTACTTCTTGCCGCCGGTCTTACCGACCTTGCGACGGATCACTTCGTCGACATACTTGATGCCCTTGCCCTTATAAGGCTCGGGAGGACGCTTCTCGCGGACCTCGGCAGCGAACTGGCCGACAGCCTGCTTGTCGCATCCGTTGATGATGATTTTATTGGGAGCGGGAACATCGATGGTGATGCCCTCGATCTCGGGAACGATCACCTGGTGGGAATAACCCAGGTTCATGACCAGGTTCTTGCCTTCCTTGGCCACACGGTAACCAACGCCGTTGACCTCCAGCTCCTTCTTATAACCATCGGTAACACCGATGATCATGTTGGCGAGCAGAGTGCGGGTCAGGCCGTGGAGGCTGCGGTGCTCCTTGGCATCGGAAGGACGAGTCACGGTGATCACATTGCCTTCCTGATTGATGGTCATCTCGCTGCGCAGAGCGCGCTTCAGTTCGCCCTTGGGACCCTTGACGGTAACCACGTTGCCCTCGGCAACGGTAACGGTAACACCGGCGGGGACGGTAATGGGCATTCTACCAATTCTGGACATTGTTCAATACCCTCCTTACCAGACGAATGCCAGGACCTCACCGCCGACATGCAGCTCGCGAGCCTTCTTGTCGGTCATGACGCCCTTGGAAGTGGAGATGATTGCGATACCCAGACCACGCAGAACGCGGGGCAGCTCGTCGGCGCCCACATAGACGCGCAGGCCGGGCTTGGAAACGCGGCGGAGACCGGTGATGACCTTCTCCTTACCGGCGTTGTACTTCAAGGTGATGTGAATGATGCCCTGCAGGCCGTCATCGATCACATTGAAGCTCTTGATGTAGCCCTCATCCAGCAGAATCTGAGCGATGCTCTTCTTCATGTTGGAAGCGGGGACATCCACGGTGTCGTGCTTAGCGCTGTTGGCGTTGCGGATACGAGTGAGCATATCTGCAACAGGATCAGTGATATGCATGGGAAAATCCTCCTATTTTTAGAGTTGCGGCCCCCATCTGGGGGGTACCGCTCCGGCAGCGAGGTATCATGGCTAATGGGGTAGTCTGCTCGCGCATGTGTGCCCAATTAGTCATGACCTTTCGCCATCCTTATAAACAAGGGCCCCATATCAAAAGCCCCGGTTCACAAAAGTAGTTTGTCCGGCCTGTCCTTACCAAACATTTCCGGACATGGCACAGTGGAGCATCCTATTGAGAGATGCTCCACGAGTTAGAATACCAGACAAAATGCAATCCGTCAAGCGGTATTTGTGCCATTTTCGAATTTTTTTCGAAGTTTTTTAGAAAGAAGCCTTGCGAACGCCGGGGATCTCACCCTTGTAAGCCAGCTCACGGAAGCAGATACGGCAAACACCGTAGTTGCGCAGGTAAGCGTGGGGGCGGCCGCACAGCTTGCAGCGGTTGTACTTCCGGGTGGAGTA
>JAFOCY010000136.1 GCA_017380995.1 Oscillibacter sp.
CAGCGAAGGCTGGTTCGCCTTTACCTGCCAGTAAAACCAAACGGGCCGCTCCTCCGGGCGGCCCGTTTTACCTGAGAGAGAAATGAGGTGGCCTATGGAAAAGGCCCTCCGCTTTGTAGACGCTCATTTACCCTGGTTTGTCCTTTTGGTGGTCATCCTGGGCCTGGTTTTCCCCCAGTTCTTCGCCCTCTTTAACGGTGTTTTGGCCCTGTTTATGGCCATCATGACCTTTGTAAGCACCCTTGGCAGCGGTTTTGAGGACCTGGCGGGCGCCCTGCGGCGTCCTGTGCCGGTGGCGGTGACCCTTGTGATCCTCCACATTCTAATGCCGGCACTGACTCTGGGGCTTGGAGTCCTCCTGTTCCCGGAAGCGCCCCTTTTTACCACCGGACTGGTGCTGGAATACGCCATCCCCACCGCCGTTGCCTCGCTGATGTGGGTAGGGATATGCGGGGCGGATATGCCCACGGCCATCTCCATCGTGCTGCTGGATACCCTTCTTTCCCCCCTGGTGATCCCCCTGACACTGAAAGTCCTGCTGGGGTCCGTTGTGGAGCTGGACAGTCTAGGCATGCTGGAAGATCTCCTTTGGATGGTGGCCCTCCCGGCTCTGGCCGCCATGGCGCTCCACCGCTGGAAGCCCCAAACGGCGGCCGCCATCAAGCCCGCTCTCACCCCCCTTTCCCGGCTTTGTATGTTCCTCCTCATCGCCTGCAACGCCGCAGGCTGCGCTCCCTTCCTGGAGGACTTGAACGGAACGCTGGTGAAGGTCATGGTGGTGGTATTCCTGCTGTGTCTGCTGGGCTTTCTCGCCGGTTACTGGGCGGCAAAGGGCCTGGGCCTTAGCTTCCCCACCCGTCTGACCATGTGCTTTTGCGCCGGAATGCGGAATATCAGCGCCGGCGCGGTGCTGGCGGCAGAGTATTTTCCGCCGGAGGTGCTGTTCCCCGTGGCCTTCTCCCCTCTTTTTTTACAGCTGACCACCTCCGTGGTGGCAAAGCTCCTGCTCAAGCTCCCTGACGCCAAGGGGCAGCATTCCTTCCCATGAAACACCGCCGATTCTTTTCGCCCCAGGGCTTGCCCCGGGGCGTTTTTTCGTGTAGAATGAACGTTACAGAATTTCAGGAAGGGAGGGGTCTCCGTGCCCAGCGTTCTGGCCCAGGTGGCGGACGAAAGCGTATCCATCAGCGCAAGCGTTGCCAAGCGTCTTGTGGAAAAAGGCAGCGGCGACGCCGCCCTTCTTTACATTGCCCTCCTGCGCCGCCACGGCACCGTCCCTCCCCGCTCTCTTGCCGGGGAGCTGCGGTGGGAAAAGGGTCGCATCGAAGCAGCCGAAGCCGTTCTTCGGGAGCTGGGCCTTCTGACCCCGGTGGACCTGCCCGAGCCTGCGGATGAAAAACCGGAGTACCAGCGGGACGATATCCTGGAAAAATTGGATTCCAGCGAGGATTTCCGGATGCTCACCACCCAGGTGGAGCGCAAGCTGGGCAAAAAACTCACTACGGCAGATATCTCCGTGCTGCTGGGCCTTTATGATTATCTGGGCCTTCCCTCCGATGTGATCTTCCTTCTTGTGTGCCACTGTGCCGAGCGCATCCAGCGCCGTTACGGCGAGGGCCGCCGGCCCACGCTGCGGCAGATCGAAAAAGAGGGCTACGCCTGGTCCCGCATGGGCATCGATACCCAGAGCGCTGCCGCCGCCTATCTCAAAAAATACACCGAGCGCCAGGGCATGGTGCCTGCCTATATGCGGGCATTGAACCTGGGAGACCGTCTGCCCGTTGCCAGCGAGGAAAAATACCTCTCCGCCTGGCAGGAATGGGGCTTCCCCCCGGAGACGGTGGCCCTGGCCTGCGACAAAACGGTTTTGAAGTGCCACGAGCTGAAATGGGCTTACTGCAACGCCATTTTGAAGCGCTGGCACGAGGCGGGCCTACATACCCTGGAGCAAATCGAGCAGCGGGACCGCAGCGCCCGCAAGCCTGCGCCTGTTTCCGATCCGCCCCAGGAGCAAAACGACAACGCCTGGATGCGCAAGTTCATCCAGCAGCGTAAGGAGGTGTAAGCCATGGCCTATGACGGTAAAATCATGCGCCGGGCAATGGCTCGCTTTGAAGATGACAAGCACACCCGGGAGGACCGCTTCGCCCAGCGCCGGGAGGGGATCTTCCGCCGCTGTCCCCGGCTGCAAGCCATTGACGCCGAGCTGACCGGCACCATGAGCCGCATCATCACCCAGGCCCTGCGCCACGGCTCCGACCCCCGAGCGGCTGTGGAGCGCCTGCGGGAGGAGAACCTGAGCCTTCAGGCTGAGCGCAAGGCCTTGCTTTACGACCTGGGTCTTCCTGAAGATGCCCTGGAGGAAAAGCCTGCCTGCCCCCTTTGCGGCGACACAGGCTACCGGGGCGGCGCCGTATGCCGGTGCCTCCGGGAATATTACGCCCGGGAGCAGCAAAAGGAGCTCAGCCGGATGCTGGACCTTGGGGGCCAGAGCTTTGAGACCTTCTCTCTTCAGTGGTATTCCGACCAGGACTCTATGGGCCTTGGTATCTCTCCCCGGGAAAACATGGACTGGGTGTACCGCTCCTGCAAGCGCTATGCCGAGGAATTCAAGCCCGGCAAAAGCGGCAACCTGCTCCTGACCGGCGATCCCGGCCTTGGCAAGACCTTCCTTTCCGCCGCTATTGCAAGAGAGGTCAGCGGCGAGGGATGGAGTGTGGTCTACGATACCGCCGCCCACATTTTCGACCGCTTTGAAGCGGTGAAATTCGGCAGGGACGAAAGAGCAGAAGAGGATGTTGCGCGTATTATGGACTGTGACCTCCTGATCCTGGACGATCTGGGTACGGAAATGACCACCGCCTTTGTCCAAAGCGCTCTGTATCAGATCATCAACGGCCGCATCCTGGAGCGCAAACCCACCATTCTTTCCACCAACCTGAAGGTGGATGAGCGGAACAACGAGATCGCCAAGCGCTATTCCCCCCAGATCGCATCCCGCATCGAGGGTGAATATCAGATCATGCCCTTTTTTGGAAAGGACATCCGTCTGCTGAAAAAAGGACTGTAACAAACAAAATTCCCGGACTTTCGTCCGGGAATTTTTTATGTTTCTTCGGCTACAGGATCTTCTTCCGGTTCCTGCACTACGATGTCCGGTGCGTCACCTTCCTCAGCGGGCAGCTCCGGCGCCTCTTCCGGTGCCGTTTCTCCGCCCTCCTGAGGCAAGACCTCTGGGGGGATCTCGGGGACCACGGGGGCCACAACAGGGATCTGCTGCCCCGGAAGCTCTCCGGGGGCTCTGAGGATCACCTTATTGCGGACCTTGTAATTGCTGTCCGCCTCAAAGGCGGAGGAGAGCAGGTTGCCGTCCTTGTCATACACATGGCGGTAGCTCTTCACCTTATAGCCCGTGTACGGGGTGGTCTTGACCTCCTCTGCGCCGGGAGCGATGGCCTCGTCCTCCACGTACTCCGTCTCCCAATCGGTGCGGGAGAGGACCTCGTTGGTCATCTTGGCATAAATACCGTCGATGTTGGTGCCAAGAAGGCGGACGGTAAGCCAGCCCCCTTCGTAGGCCGTCTCGATCTTGATGGGATAGAGGGTGTCGTTGGTAAACTTATAGTCGGGGCCGCCCCAGGAAACGGTGGCGTCCATGCCCCAGTCGATGTAGGCGGGAACATAGCGGTGGGCGTAGCGCTCGGTAATGGC
>JAFOCY010000020.1 GCA_017380995.1 Oscillibacter sp.
CGGTTGATTTCTTCATCCCGGCCGATGACAGGGTCCAGCCGGTCCATCCGCGCCTCAGCCGTCAGGTCCCGGCTGCACTCCCGCAGGGTCTTGCTGCACCCTTCCTCCCGGGGAACAGGGCGGTCCCGCAGGGCGGAACGGCGGGGATTTTCGCTTTGTTTTTGCATCAGGAGCGTATAGAGGTGACGGGGATCGACGCCCGCGGAGCGGAGGGCCCGGACCGCCATATTATTCCCCTCCTTCAAAATCCCGGCCAGCAGATGCTCCGTGCTGATGGCCCGCTCACCGCAGCGCAGAGCTTCCTCCACCGCCAATTCCACACTGCGCCGCGCTCGAGGCGTCAGCCCCTGGGTGGGATCGGAGCCTGGCAGCCCTGCCCCCACGTTCTTTCGAATGGCCTCCGTAAGCCCCTTGTCTGTTGCGCCCGCGCCGGTAAGCACCCCATGGGCCACTCCTTCTTCCTCCCGCAAAAGCCCCAGCAGCAGGTGCTCCGTTCCTACATAGGCATGGCCCAGTTCCCCCGCCGCCTCCTGGGCAAGACGAATGGCCGTTTCGGCAGTGGGTGAAAATCGATTCTCGTTCATGGCGTCTCCTTCCGTGGTAATGAATCTTCTTCCAGTTTTTCCGTTTCTGCCCGTTCTAATACGAATATTTTTTGCATATATACACCTTCCATAAAATTCTCCGCTGAATTTGGTCATACCACTTGCTTTTTTTGAATTGTGTGTTAAAATGAAGCTACAAATCTAATGGAGGTGCTCCTATGGCTTACAAGATTTCTTCTGCTTGCGTTAGCTGCGGTTCCTGCGCTGATGTGTGCCCCGCCGGCGCCATCTCTCAGGGCGACGATCAGTATGTCATCGACGCTGCTGCCTGCCTGGACTGCGGTACCTGCGCTGACAGCTGCCCCAACGGCGCCATCGGCCCCGAGGACTAATCTTTTCGAGGGTACATAAACACACCGTAAGGAAACTTACGGTGTGTTTTTGTTTCTGTTCGGGGGCTTTGGGGCATTTGCCCTTTTCGCAGCGCACATCCGGGGCTTTTACTTGCGTGTCTTTCCTTTTTATATTATAATGTTGCTCATCATAGACCAAAGGAGTGAGGAGATGGAACACTGGGAGGAGCTTTGTCCCGGCGGGCTGAAGCTGGTATATGAAGACAGCCTCTTTCATCCGGGGACGGATTCCTTCCTGCTCTCTTCCCTGCCCCGTCTGAAAAAGGGGCTGCGGGTCTTTGATCTTGGCTGTGGGACAGGACTTTTGAGCCTGCTCCTTTTGCAGCGTGAGCCTCATCTGCAGGTAACAGGTCTGGAAGTGCAGGAAGACGCCGCTGCCCTGGCTCAGAAATGCGCCGAGGAAAACGGCCTTACAGACCGCCTCACCATCCGCCGGGGAGATTTGCGGGATGTACGGTCCCTGTTTGCCACCGGTTCCTTCGACTTGGTGGTGTGCAATCCCCCCTACTATGAGCCCCACCGGGGAAAAACGGCCCGGGAAAGCGCCCTTCGCACTGCCCGCTCCGAGGTAAACTGCACGCTGGAAGACGTTTGTGCCGCAGCCAGGCATCTGCTCCGCTGGGGCGGAAGCTTTTGTCTGGTGCATAAGCCGGAACGGCTGACAGACGTCCTTTGCACCCTGCGGCAGTATGCGATAGAGCCCAAACTTCTGCGCTTCGTCTGCGCCACCACCTCCTCCGCCCCTTCCCTGCTCCTTCTGGAGGGCCGCCGGGGCGGGAACAGCGGTCTGACGGTCCGGTCTCCCCTCATTTTACAAACACCCAATGGCACCCCCACCCCCGAGGTAGACGCCATCTATTTTCGCAAGGAGGAAACACCATGAGCGGCAAGCTTTATCTCGTCGCCACCCCCATCGGCAACCTGGGCGACTTCTCTCCCCGTGCAGAGGAGACGCTGCGCCAGGCGGATTTCATTGCCGCCGAGGATACCCGGGTCTCCGTGAAGCTATTGAACCATCTGGAGCTTAAAAAGCCCCTGGTGAGCTATCACGAGCACAACCAGATCACCGCCGGACAGGCGATTTTGACCCGTCTTCTGGCGGGTGAGACCTGCGCCCTGGTGACAGACGCCGGCACTCCCGCCATCTCCGACCCCGGAGAAGGCCTTGTTCGCCTGTGCGCCGACGCAGGGGTGGAAGTTCTGGCCATTCCCGGCTGCTGCGCGGCGGTGAACGCCCTGGCAGTCAGCGGCCTCCCCACAGGCCGCTTCACCTTCGAAGGCTTTTTGAGCATGAACAAGAAGGAGCGCCGGGAACACCTGGAGTCTCTCCAATATGAGACCCGGACTATGATTTTTCACGAAGCCCCCCATAAGCTTCAAAACACGCTGAAGGATTTCCTGGAGACCTTTGGTCCCGAGCGGCGCATCTCCCTTTGCCGGGAGCTGACGAAGCTCCACGAGGAAACCCAGCGGATGACTGTGGGCCAAGCCCTGGCCCACTACCAGGAAAACGCACCCCGGGGAGAATATGTGCTGGTGGTGGAAGGCGCTGCCAAGCGGGAGAAAACCACCGTTTCTCTGGAGGACGCTGTGGCCCAGGTGCTGGCTTTGAAGGAGCAGGGTATGCGCCTGAAGGATGCGGCCAAAGAGGTGGCGGAACACACCGGCATCTCCAAAAACGAGCTCTACGCCGCAGCGGTGGAAAAGTAAACAAGCATGAACGGCCGATCCGCCTCAAGCGGATCGGCCGTTCATGCTGTAGAAATTCCGTTTTGGAGAGTGCCCCTCCGGAGAGGGAGGGATATCCGGAGGGGACTGCATTTTGTTACAGAGTCTGAATGCGAGTATCGAACTTCGGGCAATGGAGGCGAACCGTCACATTGTCATCCACCACCTCGCAGATCTGCGCATCACAGGTTGCGCTCATCAGGCGATAGGCGTCGGGGAAGTTCAAATCCAACTTTTTCATAAGGAACTCCACCACATCGGCAGTGGCAACCTTGATACTCTCTTCCAGGGTAAGACGGGATGCAAGGAAGTAGATACCATCATAAGTCTCGATGACAGGACGCTGAATGGGCCGATCACGATAGAGGGTGACCTTCAGGCACATTCTGCCCGCGATCTCAATACCTGTACCGGAGAGTTCACCATCACCCATGCAGGCGTGCATATCGCCCACAGCAAGCCCTGCACCGGGCACATTCACCGGGAAGTATACCCGGGCACCCACTTTGACCATCTTGGTATCCATATTGGCACCGTGATCCTCGGGCACAGCACAGTGGATCTCGCCGCTCTTAGGGGCAACACCCATCACGCCGATCATAGGTGTCAGGGGGATCTTGATGGTATCGGAGAAATGGGCAAACCCGTCATGTACCGGGATGATCTTGGTATCGGGCTCCGTGATGCGATCACCCAGAACACCAAGTCCGCAATTGGTGACCATAATGCCATGGTCGGCAAGGTCTATGGCCATTACTTCTACACACAAGGTATCACCAGGCTGAGCGCCTTCAATATCGATTGGACCCACGGCGCAGTCCATGATGCTGATGTCAATATCGGGCCGCTTCACAGATGCGTCCGTGATCTGACCGGAGTAGCAGTCATCCACCTCCACCCAAAAGACCTCCCCATCCTTGACGGTATAGTTGGCCTTGTTGGTGGTATTGAAATGGAAAATGACTTTGTCTTTCGGAATCACTCTCATGGTGTGCCTCCCTTTCCCGGACTTACCAGCCGGCGGGCAGGATGCCGATCATAGAGCAGATGAAGTAGATGGCAGCCAGAGAGAAGATCACAATGATCGTGCCCTGAACCGCGGGATGAGCGTACCAGCCGCACTTCCACTCAGGCTCAATATCTCCTTCCTTACGGGCCTTGTTGACCATGAGGACGGGGATGATGGACATGATCACGCCGCCGAAAGTACCGGCCCAGCCGATGGCGTCAACGAAGCTGACAAAGCCGCCGTAAGCCAGAATGAAGGGGGGCAGAGCAGTGCAGGCGATGGCGATGATACGGGTCTTGTTGTCATGCTCATCCTTGAGCTTGAACATATCAACAATGTTGGTAAGCATGGAGCCGCCTACTGCCCAGTAAGAGGTCATCATAGCGCAAAGAGCGAAAATATTGGCGGTGTAAAGTGCCCAGGTGCCCAGTGCCTGGCCCCAGGCAAGGGTAGCGACCTCAGTGACCTTATCAGCGCCCGTGAGGGACAGAACTGCCAGAGGCACAACTGCCAGCAGAATGCCGGTAACGACCATGCCTGCGATAATAGCCACGGGGAGTTTCTTGGGGGTATGACGCATACCGCGGGCCAGCTCAGGCACGGCATACTGGGCGATATAGCAGAAAATAGCACTGCTAAGCAGAGGTACAGCGTAGACCCAATCGGCATAGATAGCACGGGAAACGTCAGCCTTGCCGGAAAGGAAGGATGCAATCACGATAACACCCAGCAGAACGACCATGCCGCTGGAGATAAACTTCTCCCACATACCGGTGGCCTTCAGGCCCAGCCAAACCACCAGAACACAGGGGACCGTAAAGATGATACTGCCCGCCCAGTTGGGAAGGCCCAACAGCGTGCAGAGGATGTTACCGGAGCCGGTGGTATAGGCCACCATGCAGCCGATGGAGTTTGCACAAACAGAAATGAAAATCAGCACAGCGCCCAGTTTACCAACATAACGCTCAGCAAGGCCGGGCAGCTGCATGGGCTTTTTGGTTCGCAGAGCAGTCTCTGCCACGTACAGCATGGAGAAGGTAGTGAACACACCTGCCACGATCAGCCACAACACCAGGATCGGCCAGCCTGCTTTACGGGAAGAATAGGCCAGACCCAGAATACCGGAGCCGATGTTGGCACCAACGATAATGGCCGCTGCCTCATACAGAGTAAGCTTTGTTACCTTAAGCGCGCCTTCTTCAACCTGCAGATTCTTTTCTTCCATAGATTTTTCCTCCTTCTTATTTTTTCCCTTTTGTTTTTCCCTCGGAACTATTCACAGTATATCAGACGCGGGACAACGAAAGGACAACAAAGTTTTCATGCAGTTCTACCATTTTTTCGCTGCCGTTCCATTCGTTTTTTGCAAGTCGCATCAAAGTAGCTTGCAGCAAAGCGCCGCTGCAGTCATCTCCGCCCAACTGTACTGGGTCATGAACTCTCCCGTAAAGCCATTGACAGTATCGCTGTCTCCCGAAAGATAGCGATAATAATCGCAGTCTACCTTTGTCTGGTCTACGCTAAGACAGTTGTGTCCCTTTATGACAACATCCTCCTGTCCCACTGCGCGAAGTGCTTTCATAAGATCGGATTTGAACGTCTGGGTCTGATTTTTTAGCGCGCTGTCATAGCTGCGGTCTTCAAAAAGTACCGCGCTGATCTCTTTGATGGAGCAGGTGGCTCCATTCCGATAAATCAGATAGGCAAACAGTTCCTTGGATTTGGAGCGGGAAAATTTCAGAGGCTTTCCATCGAAAAATACCTCAAAATTTCCGAAGCAGTGAACCCTCAGCTTCTGTTTCGCCGTTCCGGGGGAACCAATGATTACATTCAGTTCCTTCCGCACCGCCTCAGAGGTCACCGGTTTTAAGAGATATCCTCTTGCATGAACAGAGTAAGATTCCAGCGCATACTGGGGATATGCCGTAACGAAGACGATTTCCATCTCCGGCAGGACCTCCCGCAGTTCCTGTGCCAGGCGAAGCCCTGTCCAAGTGCGCATCTGGATATCCAGGAAAGCGATTTTCGGTCGGATCTCTCCCTTCTTTACCGCCGCAAGCGCTACCTCAGGAGAGGTAAAGGCACATACTTGCGCCTCGGGCTCTGCCTCTTCAAGGGCGTTGGTCAGGTCAGCCAATGCCAGCATCTCATCATCAACAGCTAAAAAGCACAAACTCATTTCTGATCCCCTCCTTCTTTAGGTATAGACAATTCCACTACCGTACCTTCACCCGGCACAGAGCGGATCTCCAGACGGCCTCCACACACACTCATAAGCCGCTCACCCACATTGGCAATTCCCACATGCTCCGGCCCCATGGCGCAAAGCGTCTTCACATCAAACCCAACACCGTCATCCGTTACCGTGATAACATAACGAGAGGCCTCCTGCTCTGTGCGCACCGTAACTGTTCCCCCGCCGTGGCGCTGCATCACACCATGACGCACCGCATTTTCCACGATGGGCTCCAATGTCAAAGCAGGAAGAGAAAACTCTGTCACAGGGGTAATAAAACGTACCTGCAGTTCATCTCCGTAGCGCATCTTTTCCAGTTCCGTATAATGCCGCACATGCTCCAACTCCTGTGAAAAAGGTATGCACCCCTCTTCCTGCAAAGAGCCGAGGTTACTGCGCAGATAACTTGTAAAATCCAACAGAGCTGTCTCTGCCTTTTTCGGATCCATGCGGCACAGTACTCGGATTCCCGTAAGCACGTTGTAGAGAAAATGAGGCTGAATCTGACTAAGCATGATGGCTACCCGTTGGCGCATAAGGCGCTCTTCCTGTGCACGTTCATATTCCACCTGAACGCTGACATAAATCAGAATCATGGAAAAAACCACAACAGAGTATGCAAACGTAGCGTGCTCCAGCACCAGATCCACTGCTACCGTGCACAGCACCAATAATTCAAAGGCTATGAATGTAATCGCTTTGCGATTTGTGAGCATGGATCGAAAAGAGTAAATGATACCGATATTCGCTGCTATTGGCAGCGCAAGAAATACCAAAAAGAGCCACGGAAAATCCCACAGATTCCAATATTGGGTATCACTGCGGGTCGTAACCTGATTGATGCACACAAGGAAAAAGCCATCCAGACAGATACCGCTGACCAACCAGCCATATCCCACCAGTTCTTCGGCGTCTTCTTTCACATAACTGAGAAGATAAATGCTGTAAACCACCAAAATCGGAAAGCCCATCGCGTCCCGCAAAAATACGCCCAGAGCGTGGATCAACTCATAGTGCGGAAACTTCTGCAGCCCGATACCCCATGCGAAAATATCGCCCAAGATGCCCACCGCCGTCAGGGCCAGCATCCACAAAAAGAGCTTCTGAAACAACCGCTCCGAGCCGCTGTTCACCACCACCAGAAAAACTACCGCGCTCAACAGCAGGAAAAACAGTTCCGTCACCACACTGGCCACCGTATAGGGATGCCAGCGGGCGCCCGGCTGTCCCACCGCCCAAAGCGTCTGCCCAAGCAGGATCACCGCACCCGCAGACGCGATCAAAGCCCCGCAGGTGCTGATTGTTTTTCTTTTCTTCATACGCATCCTCCTGCACACAGCATACATAAAGCCGCCATTGAATTCTCTTCAACAGCGGCAAAACAGCATCTCATATATTCCGGCTCCCGCCGCTTCAAATGCAAAACATGACACCCTATTTTTCTCTTCGCAGTATAGCACAGGGGCAAAAATTGGTCAAGCAAAGGTAAAAGAGCCATCAATCCGTCACAGGATCTCAGGCTCTTTTTATCACAATTTTATTACAGACTTTTGAGTTCCTTCAAACACTTAGGACACACGTTTTTTCCTTTGAATTCCGTGATGTCCCGGGTGGCATCGCAGAAAATACAGCTGGGCTTGTACTTTTTGAGAATGACGGATGAGCCATCCACATATATCTCCAGTGCGTCCCGTTCTGCGATATCCAGGGTGCGCCGCATCTCAATGGGGAGTACGATCCGCCCCAGCTCATCTACTTTTCTTACAATTCCTGTCGATTTCACGGCGTTTCTCCTTTTCGTTCGTGATGAATCTTAACCTACGTTCAGGAAAGCTCACGATAAAGATACCACATTTCGGTATTTTTCGTCAATCTTCGAAGTCAAAAGTTTAAAGTCCGTTCACACTTTGTAACAGGGGGGATTCTGGATGGCAATGGCCTGGGTCTGGACGGTGATGGTGGCAGCATCTCTTGTCTGCGGCCTTCTTACCGGAAATATGGATGCTGTTTCTGCCGCGGCTCTGGAGGGAGCCCAGTCTGCCGTAGAGCTGACCCTTTCCATGGCGGGGATCATGTGCCTTTGGAGCGGCGTGATGGAGGTGATGTCCCAGTGCGGCCTCTCGAATCTTCTGGCGCGCTGCTTCCGCCCCGTACTGCGCCGCCTTCTTCCCCAGGCTTCCAAGGACCCCGAGACCCTGGCCGCTCTCACCGCCAATGTCTCGGCAAACCTCCTGGGATTGGGGAACGCCGCAACGCCCCTTGGTATCCGGGCGGCACGGCGGATGGCGGCAGGCTGCGGGGGTGTCGCCAGCAACGAGCTGTGCCTCCTGGTGGTGCTGAACACCGCCTCTATCCAGCTTCTCCCCACCACCATCGCTTCGGTCCGGGCGGCAGCGGGGAGCTCCACCCCCTTTGATATCCTGCCCGCGGTATGGATCAGTTCCGTTTTCTCTGTTGCGGCAGGGCTGGGGACGGCTGTGCTCCTCAGCCGTCTGGGAGGGAAACGATGAGCCTCTCCTCCCTGATCATTCCGGTGCTTCTGGCTGCCGTAGCGGTTTGCGGCATGGGCCGGCGGGTAGATGTCTACGGTGCCCTCTCCAAAGGAGCAGAGGAAGGGCTGAGAGTCCTTTTCCGCATTCTCCCCGCCCTGGTGGGTCTTCTCACCGCTGTTTCCATGTTCCGTGCTTCCGGAGCAGCGGAGCTGATGACCTCCCTTTGCGCGCCGATCCTGGAGTTTTTTGGCATTCCTCCCCAAACCGCACCGCTGATGCTGATCCGTCCCGTCTCGGGCGGCGGCGCTTTGGCGGTCGGCACCGATCTGATGACCACTTACGGCCCAGACAGCCACATCGGGCGGACTGCCGCCGTCATGCTGGGCAGCTCCGAAACCACCTTTTATACCATCGCCGTATACTTTGGCTCCGCCGGCATCCGAAAGACCCGTCACGCCGTCCCGGCGGCCCTGGTGGCTGATATTGCCGGCTTTGCCGCCAGCGCCTGGACGGTAAACCTCCTCTTTCCATAAACCACAAAGCGGACGGCCCCGGGCCGCCCGCTTCGTTTTTTCAGTTGTAAGTCTTTGAGATATCTACGCCGCCATATGTCACGGCAAACTCGCCGTCCACCAGGAACCGCGTCTCACTGACACTGCCCAAACTGCACATAGACTTGCCGATGGCATTCAGCGCCTTTTCCAGTGCGCCGCTGTCCATTTCCGGCGCTTCTGCCAGCAGTGCCGAGGAAAGGTTTACATAGCACACCTCTTCTTCCAGCCAGACAGAGCGCACCCGGAACCTCTCCGGAAAGACCTTCTGCAATTCCTTCCCCGTAGGACCGTCTGTCAGCGCCGTCACTACGGCGCCCACCTGGGTATCTCCCTCATAGAGCTCCAGCGTTTGCCGCTGGGGAGTCAGCTCTCCATTCTCATCCAGGAAATACAGCTTCACGGTGACCGTTCCCACCACGTCCTCCTCCGTGTAGAGCAGCACATCCCGTCCGGTAAAGACCTGCTGGTCACGGTACACCAGTTGATTGCCCCGCACCGTGATCTCCACGGCATGAATATCGGGAAGCTGGGTCAGGGTCAGGGTAATGGCATAGTCTGCCAGTGTCAGGGCAATGCCCGACAAAGAGCCGTAGCTTGCGGAAAGGTCCACTATCGCCCGGCCGCCTCGGGTCTCCAGGCTCAAAAGGCTGGTACCGGAGGGGATGGCACTTTTCAACCCCTCTTCCGTAGGGCCTTCCAGCAGCTTTTCCACCAACCCGGTCGCAAGGGCCTGGGTATCCTCCGCGGTAAGATCCACCCACTGGGTGGATAGAGCCCCGCCTCCGGTGGCATCCTCATACTCCTCCACAAGGAAGTACAGCTCATAGCCTTCTTCTCCCGCCGCCTTAGGGATCATCTCCCCCACAAAGCCGGGAACCAGCACCAGGGACAAACACAAAAGGACTCCTACGATCTGTTTTATCACAGGCTCCCTCCTTTCCCTGCCAGAGGCCAGCAAACGGTAAAGAGGGCGCCGCCCTCCCGGCGGTTTTCCGCCTTCACCGTTCCTCCGCGGCGGCAAACGGTATCGCTGACGATAGAAAGGCCCAGGCCTGTGCCGCCTGCCGCCCGGGATCGGGCCTTATCCACCCGGTAAAAACGGTCAAATACCCTGGCAAGGTCCTGCTCCGGAATGCCCGCGCCATTGTCTGCCACCCGGAGGACAACGTTCTCCTCTTCCCGGCGCAGCGTCACCTGCACAGCGCCGCCGCTGCCGGAATATTTCACCGCATTATCCGTCAGGTTGTAGATGACCTGATGGATCTCGTCCTTCGTTGCAAGGACCGTGCAGCCTTCGGAGGCCTCGTAGATAAGGTCCACGCCCTTTTCCTGGGCAAGAAGGCTCATCATCCGCATCACCTGTTCCAGTACCGGCAGCACATCCACCTCCGCGGGTGCCTCCATGACGCCGCTATCCAGCTTGGTCAGGCGCAGCAGGTCCTCCGTAATGCGGGTAAGCCGCTCCGCCTCCTGGCCGATATCCGCCACAAAGTCCTTGGCCGTCTCCAGGTCGATGCGCTCAGACTGCAAAATGGAGTCCGTCAGCAATCGGATGGCCGCAAGGGGCGTTTTCAGTTCGTGAGACGCGTCGGACACGAAGCGTCTTCGGGCATTCTCCGTCGTTTGCAGTCGATCTGTGAGGCTGTTGAACTCCTGGGCGATCTGGGAGATCTCGTCCCGGCCCGGGACATCGGCGCGGGTGGAGTAAGCTCCCTCCCGGACCTTTCGGATGGCGGTAAGGAGCATTCCGATCTTTCGGGTCAGCGCCTTGGACAAAAACACGCTCAGCACCAGCACCACCGCTGCGATCACCGCAGAAAGACGCATGAGGTTACTTTGAAGGCCCACCAGCAGCGCCGCCTGCTCCCGGTCATATTCGTAGGCATATACCGCACCGATGATGCGGTTTTGGTACATCACCGGAGAAGACGCGCGGGAGCGAAAGGCTCCGTCCCGGTAACTGCAGGAGGAAACATCCTCGCCCTGCAGGGCCCGGACGATCTCACTGTAAAGGGCGTATTCTCCCACGGCATTGCCGGTCTCGCGGGTATCATAGAGGACCTTGCCTCCCCCATCCGTCACAAGAATTCGGGAAAGATGACTCTCCTCTACCATCTCCATAGCCGCCGCCACATTCTCCTCCGTCAGCTCCGGAAGACCGGAAAGGGAGTAGACCATGACGGAGACATTGCTTTGCATGGTGGTAACCTTGGAGCGGAATACCATGTCCTCCGAAACCACCAGGGGATAGGTATTGAGCAGCAGCAACACCCCCACGATGACCAGGATATAGCTGAGGTTGAATTTCGCCTGGAGGCTGCGGAAAAAGGATGCCTTTTCACTTTTCACTTCCATAATCCGCACCTCCTCTCCCTGTCGGTGATGTTACTTAAAATAATACCCCACGCCCCACTTTGTCATGATGTGGTCCGGCTCGGCGGGGTTCTTCTCCAATTTTTCCCGCAGACGGCGGATATGGACATCCACCGTCCGGTAGTCCCCGGCATAGGCATAGCCCCAAACTACATTCATCAGATTTTCCCGGCTGTAGACCCGGCGGGGATTGCGCATCAAAAGCTCGATCAGATCATACTCCTTGGCAGTAAGCTCCACTGCCTGCCCTTCCCGCAGGGCCACCCGCTCCTCCGTGTTGAGGGAGAGGTCTCCTACCGTCAGGATGGCTCCCTGGGAGCGCTGGACTCCGGCCGCCCGGCGCAGCAGCGCCCGGACCCGGGCTTTGAGCTCCAGGATGTTGAAGGGCTTGGTCAGGTAATCGTCAGCGCCGCATTCAAAGCCCATGAGCTTATCCGTGTCATCGCTTTTGGCGGTGAGCATGATGATGGGAACATTGGAAAATTCCCGGATGCGCATACAGGCCTCCAGCCCGTCCACCTCCGGCATCATCACATCCAGGATCAGCAGATCAAAGACTCCATTGCGGGCAAGCTCCACGGCGGCAGCGCCGTCGTAGGCGCACTCCACCTGGTAACCCTCGTTCTCCAAATTGAATTTGATGCCCTTGACCAGGGTCTTCTCATCATCAACAACCAGTATCTTCATGCCTCTATGCGATTCCTTTCCCATTTACTGTGATCAGGCCCTGCAGGGCCCCGTACTTACTTTCTCCGATGCCGCTGACCTCCAGCAGCTCCCGGGGATCCTGAAACGATCCATGCTCCCGGCGGTAATCCAAAATACGCTGGGCCAGCGTCTCCCCGATGCCCGGAAGTTCCATCAGCTCTTCCTTTGTCGCCCTGTTCACTTCCAGCGGTCCTGTGGTCTCCACCGCCACCGAAGCGGCGGCTGTTCCCCGCTCGCCCCGGACACCCGGCGTCAGCTTCCAGGGGAAAAGGACTGCCAGTAAAAGGAGGAAGGCCGCTGTCCAGCCCAGGAGGAGAACTTCGATTTTTATGTCGACTTTTCTTTCCATGGCGCGCCCTTTCCTGTTGAACTCCGGCGAAATCTTTGTTATACTGTTTTTATATCGAACTTTTTAGGAAAGATTTTTCCTTAGATAATTGATTATACCACACATTATGGGAGTTTCCTATATGAAAACAACTCGTTTTTTCTCGGTTTTTTTAGCCGTGGTCCTGCTGCTAAGCCTGTGCGTTCCCTTCGCCCACGCAGATGACGCGCCTTCTCTCCCGGAGGACCCCAAGATCCTGGCAAAAGCCGCCCTCCTGGTAGACCCGGAGACGGACGCCGCAGCCTATGCCCTCAACGAACATGAAGAGCTGTATCCCGCAAGCCTCACCAAGATCATGACCGCCTTGCTGGTCCTGGAAGCTGTGGAGGAAGGGAAGCTGACGCTGGACCAGGAGATCACTGCTTCTTCCACCGCCTTTGAGGGACTTTCTTCTGACGGAAGCAACGCCGGCATTAAGGCCGGAGAGATTATGTCCGTCGAGAATCTCCTCAAGTGTATGCTGGTGGTTTCCGCCAATGAGGCCTGCAACATCCTTGCCGAAGCGGTCAGCGGCAGTGTGGATGCCTTTGTGGACCGGATGAACGGAAGGGCCACAGAGCTTGGCTGCAAAAACACCCACTTTATGAATCCCAACGGCCTCCATGATCCCAGCCACTACACCTCCGCCTGGGACCTGTACCTCATCACTAAGGAGGCCATGACCCACGACACCTTCTCCACCATCTCCGACAGCGCCAATGTGGTCATCCCTGCCACCAACATCAGCCCTGAGCGCAATTACTGGACCACCAACCATCTCCTGTCCACCTGGCGTGTCATCGGCTACCTCGATAAGCGGGCCCAAGGCATCAAAACCGGCTCCACCGACGCAGCGGGGCACTGTCTGGTGTCCTCCGCCACCCAGGGCAGCATGACCTATATCAGCGTGATCCTGGGCGCTGAGCGTGTGGAGGAAAACGGCGTGGGCAACATCCGCAGCTTTTCCGAGACCTCCCGGATGTTCGACTACGGCTTTGAGAACTTTACATACAAGGCCATCCTCCAAAAGTCCGAGCCCATCAAGGATGTGGCGGTGACCCTCTCCAAAACCGACCATGTGGCCCTCCGTCCCGCCAAGGACATTGAGGCGCTGATGCCCAAGGGCCTGGACGCGGAACACCTGGAGCGCACCGTGACGCTGGACGCCGAGACGGTGGAAGCCCCCGTGGCAGAAGGCCAGAAGCTGGGTACCTTGACGCTGAGCTATGACGGCACCGTGTACGGCACCGTGGACCTGCTGGCCATCAACGCTGTGGAAGCGTCCAAACTGCTGGTCTTCTGGCGAGATGTGCAGGAGTTTTTCTCCCGCACCTCCACCAAGGTGGTTTTGATCGTTCTGGCTGTTTTGCTCGCAGCCATCCTCCTCTGGAAGCTGATCTTCGGCCGGCGGCGCTACCGCTACGGCCGCAGTGTCTCCCGCCGCAGAGGCGGCGGCTACCGGGGACGCCGCAGATAAACAAAAAGAGACTGCCGCCGGGCAGTCTCTTTTTTGCTTACAGGTATTTCACCAGTTCTTCCATGGGTTTGCGGTCCGCATGAAGGCGGGAGGGACGGGCATTCTCCGCCGGGTAGCCCAGAGGCAGCAGGGCGATGGGCATAAGCCCCTCCATCTCCGGGAAAGCCGCCCAGAGCTTCTCCGGCTCAAACATACCAACATAGGTGGTGCCAAGGCCGAGATCCGCGGCCTGGAGCATCATCTGGGTCACGGCAATGGATGCGTCGATCTCTCCGTGGTCCTTTCCGTCGGTCTCACGCTTCCAGGAGGCCTTCGGATCATAGGCCACCACCAGCATCACCGGAGGATGGAAATGGACACCGGCACAGCCGTCCACCTTTTCCAGGGCCTCAGGGCTGCGAAGCACAAAAATGCGCTGGGGCTGCAGGTTGTGGGCGGTGGGAGCATTGCGGCCAGCCTCCAGGATCAAAGCCAGCTTTTCCTCCTCCACCGGAGCGGGGCTGAACTTACGCAGGGAATACCGAGCAGCGGCAAGGGTCTGAAAATCCATGGAACGAACTCCTTTTTCTTTGGTATTTTCTCTATTTTACCATCCCCTGGGCGGCTGTGCAAGCCCCTGGCCACTCATGTTTCCCATGCCCTGCCGGGCCATCAGGTCATCGCACATCTCCCGCCGGCGGGTATCGTAAAACTCCATGTATTTCAGCGAGTACATATCCGTGACCACATAGCGGTCCCGGCCGGGCTGGTAAATGGTCACATAGTCATTCCCCACATCGTACAAGATCCCCTCCCAGGAAACGGTGTTCTGGGTCCCGATCAAGAAGGTCGCAACGATGTAGTTTCCCCGGTTCCGCATCAGCATGGCTTTCAAGGACCCAAGATAGGCCTCGGTCACGGTGGTAGGTGCTTCAATGACCTCCGTGGGAAGGTTATTTTGCATCTGCAGACCGCCGCCCATGCTGCCCATGCCGTTCATACTGTTCATGCCGCCCATGCCGCCCATATTGCCCATATTACCCATATTGCTCATGCCGCCCGGCTGGTTTGCGGTATTGGGAATGCGGGTATCCTCCGCCATCCAGGGACGGTTCCACCCGTCGCTGGAGGGTGCGGTCCCTGTCACCTCCCCGGACCAGTCCTGCCGCCGGGAAGCATCCATTCCGGGCATATTGTTGGGAGCCGTTTCATAATTCATTGCCATAGTGACACCTCTCAGGTTTCATAATAAGCGTTTGTCGGGTTGTAAAAACAATGGTCGCCGATGCGGGTCTGCCAGTAGCCCACATTGGACGGGAATCGGTTGCGGCACTCCGGGCCAAAGGGGTTGTAGAACCACAGGGATTGTGCTACCACAGGGATGCGGTTTCCCGCAATAGCCCAGTCGGCGATGTCGTAATGGATCTGCTCCGGCCGCATATTGTAGATGTTTTGGGGGTTGTAGGCGCCGCCTTCCGTCTCGCTGGCACAGACGAATTGGTAGGGCTGAAAGATAATGTTGCGGATGCTGCCCTGGCCCACCCGGGCGTACTCGCCGCCCCTTGCGTGGACCCGGTTCATAACGACACCCGCTACTGCCTTCATGCCCGTCTCCCCTTCGCCCCCCGCCTCGCACTGGATCAGCCGCGCCAGCAGCTCCCGGTCGGAAAAAGCCATGTTCATTCCTCCTTGGGTCGCTGGTGTATCCTATGCATTCCGGCCCGGCCCTGTGCGCAAAAAAACAGCTGACGGATTCGTCAGCTGTTTTTCTTATTTACTCTGCCAGAGCCTTCTCCAGTCCTCTCGCAAGCTGGTCTGGGCAGGAGGTGGACTTAAAGCCGCAGCGGATGCCTTTGAGCCGCTCAATGGCTTCCTGGGCCTTCATCCCCTTCACCAGAGCGGAGATGCCCTGGAGGTTGCCGCTGCAGCCACCCATGACCTCCAAAGACCGGATCACGCCCTCATCATCGATCTCTACTTTCATGGCCTGAGAGCAAACGCCCTGGGGGCGGAACTGATATGTCATACGTTTTTCTCCTTTGTGGATTTTATCCATATCAACATACCATATTCGACGCAAAAGTGCAAGTATCCCCTTCCTATTCGTCACATTCACGATATTTTCTTCCTGATGTTGACAATATCGAATATCGTTAATATACTGGTATTAAGAAATAACGATATTCGATAATAGGAGGCGATGGGATGGCAAGAGAGAAATTCCAGACCCTGACAGAGCAGATGTTTTATATCCTGCTGTCTTTGCAGCAGGAGTGCTGCGGCACCGATATCATGACGCAGGTCCATTCTGCCACCGGCGGCCGGGTCAGCGTCGGCCCCGGTACCCTTTATAATTTGCTGGAAAGCTTCCTCACCGCCGGGATGATCCGGGAGACCAAGGTAGAAGGCCGCAAACGCAGCTATCTCATCACCGAGGCAGGCCAAAAGGCCCTGCGGGATGAGTATGACCGCCTGATGCGGCTGACGGCGGACTATGAAGCCGTTTTCTTCGGAAAGGAGGATATGTAACATGATGAAGCGTGAACTGTTTCTTTTCTCTTTCCACGACCACACCGGCATCACACAGCATCTGGAAAAGATGGCCCTGAAGGGCTGGCTGCTGGAAAAAACCGGGTTTTTCTGGAAATACCGCTCCTGTGAACCTCAAAGCATCCGTTACGCTGTGACCTACTTTCCCGACACTGAAGAGGCCAGTAAAAAGGAAGCGCTGTTCCGGGACCTCTGCCAGGAAGCGGGCTGGGAATTCGTGACAACGTACAAGGAAATGCAGATCTTCCGCAGCTCCCTCCCCCACCCCGTGTCCCTGGACACGGAGCCCATGGCGCAGATAGAGGCCATCCACGCCAGCATGAAGCGCGTGGAACTGAACGGTCTGTTCTCCTCTCTGCTCAATGCCTTCCTGGTCATTGCCTGGTTCTTCATATATGATGACCTCTACGGCCATGCCTGGTACCTCTCCTCCGGCCTGTTCCTGACGCTTTTCCTCTGCGCGGCCCTGAATATAGTCAGAGACCTTTGGCAGCTTTTTGCCTATTACCGCTGGCACAGGCGGGCAGTATCCGCCGCCAAAAAGGGAGTGTTCCTC
>JAFOCY010000137.1 GCA_017380995.1 Oscillibacter sp.
GCGCTGGCGGGTCAGGGGCAGACGGTAGCGGCGGCTGATCTCCACACCGCTTTTCAGCGTGTAGGTGATCTCGAAGGTATTGTAGCGGGAAACGTAATAGTCCTCGTCATAGGGCTGGTCGAAGTTGTGGGCATACTCAAAGTCCTGGATATAGTCGGCGTCGGCGGCGATAGCAGCATGGACGGCACGGACGCCCTCCAAAAGCTCCGCTTCCTCATCCTCGTAGAAGTAGTAGGTGTTATTGCCCACATAAAGCCGGACCTGGGAGATACTGCTCACAGCAGGGATCCGCTTTTCGATGTTCAGAAGGTCCGCCTCCAGGCTCAGGCACAGCGCGGCAGAGAGAACAGCAAGGGTGGCGATGCCCTTCCAGCTGCCCTTGAAGACCCGCAGGGACTTGGCAAGAAGCATCCGGGCTGCATAGTAGCCAATGGTGCCGGAGACCAGCATACAGATGACCATGGGGGCAACTGTGTACTCATCCTCCTGAAGGAACATCAGGTACAGCGCCTGACCGCCAAGCAGCGCGCAGCAGGCGGTGACGCCCCAGCGGAACACAGGCTTCATCCAGCCAACGGCCACCACATCACCGGCAGACTCGCTGCGGCGGTGGCGATAAAGCAGCCATGCGGCAGCGGCACACAGGATTCCCGCCGCGGCATAGATGGCGATGAGGTGTGCATTTTCCAGCGTCACGGAGGAGAGAATGCTCTCCAAATGCTGGCCATTCGCATCCAGGATCTGCTCATACTCGCTGTTCACGCCCACATGGGTCATCAGGTACACCGTGGGACTCAGCCACTCCACCACGCCGTTATAGCTCTTGCTCAGGCCAAAGAGGAAGCCATTGGAAAAGGTAGAGAGCATGAAGTCCATGATGACGGAGAGGAAGTGGAAGATAAAATACAGGATGGGCATGGCAAAGACATTGCCCGTCACAAAGGCGACCGCCGTGGCGGTGGCGAAGTAGAAAAAGCTCTCCGCCGCCACACAGAGGATGGTGACCAGGACGCCCACCGGCTCAAAAAAGCCAAAGAACACCGAGATCAGGACCATCAGTCCTCCGGTAACGACGTAGGGAATGAACATCATGGTCATGCCGGAGAGGAAGTTGGTGAGGAACAAGCCCTTTCTCGTGATGGGGAGGGTGTGCATCAAGCCCACCGACCGGGGGTTATACAGGTAGTTCCACACCGCCAGGGCGCAGAGCACCGCGTAAAAGAGGGAGATCAGGGGCAGGCCGTAGGTCAGGACACTATAATAGATCTCCGTCATCTCCAGAGGGTAGATGCTGCGATGATTGTACCGGGTCAGCTCCATGAACATCACCAGGGGGAACAGGGAGCCAAGGAAGCTGGCCATGGCCCACAGGGGCCAGAACCGGGTCAGGTTCTTGCGGAAAAGGGTCTTATTAAAGGACGATATCCTTAACTGCATAATCAGCACCTCCCAGTTCATAAATAAAGATCTCCTCCAGCGTCAGAGGAACGGCGTCTATCAGCATGGGGTCGTAAGCTGCCACTCGGGCGGTGGCCTCCTCGGCGTTCATGCGCATGATCAAAGTATGGATGCGGCCCAGCTTGGAGGCGTGGAGGACGGGCAGGTCCGCAGGGACTTCGTTCATGCCGTCCTTGAACACCACCTGGAGCTTCACCATGTTGTCCTGCAGCTGCACCAGGCTCCGCTCCAGGAGGACCTTGCCGTGGTCCATGATGCCCACGTGGTCGCACACATCCTCCAGCTCACGGAGGTTGTGGGAGCTGACCAGCACGGTGGTGCCCCGCTCGGAAACATCGCCCATCATGAGGGACCACACCTGGCGGCGCATCACGGGGTCCAGACCGTCCACAGGCTCATCAAGGATCAGGTAATCGGGCATGGCGGAGAGGGCCAGCCAGAAGGCCACCTGCTTCTGCATACCCTTGGAAAGCCGCCGGATCTGCCGCTTTTCGTCGATGGCGAAGACTTCCTTCAGCTTTTCGTAGCGCTCGGTGGAGAAATTGGGATAAAACCCCTTATAAAAGCGCATCATATCCCGGATGGTAGCCTGCAGGAAAAAGTACCAGTCATCGGGAATGGCGGCGATGCGGGCCTTCAGCTCCGCATTTTCCCACACACTCTGCCCGTCGATCTCCAGGCTTCCCGCATCCTGGCGATAAATGCCCGTCAGGTGTCGGATGAGGGTAGACTTACCGGCGCCGTTGGGGCCAACCAGGCCATAGACACTGCCCTTGGGCACCGTGAGGGTGGCGGTATCCAGGGCGGCAAAGCCATCAAATTTTTTAATGACATCTCTTACTTCGATCATACCTTGACCTCCTTCAAAAGGGCGGCAAGCTCTTCCCGGCTCACGCCCAGACTCAGAAGCTCCCCGGCAAGGACGCGGAACTTTTCCGCAAGCTCTGCCCGGCGGGCTTGGTCTGCTTCCCCCCGGCCGGCGGCAAAGCTGCCCTTTCCAGGGACGGAATAGGTGTACCCCTCCCCCTCCAGTTCGGCGTAAGCCCGCTGGATGGTGTTGGGATTGATGGAAAGCTGCGTAGCTAACGCACGGACGGACGGCAGCTTTTCGTCCGCTCCAATGGCTCCGGTGGCGATCAGTTTTTTGAACCCGTCCTTGATCTGCTCATAGATGGGACGGGAATCCCGGTAGTTCAGACTGATCATCACTTCACCTCCTGTTATCTTCGTAATAGCGCGATGAACAACACAATGCCGATCAGGAGCATGGCTCCCACGGCCAGCATCGGGGCCAGGGCAAAGGCAAACATGGGCCACCTCCGTTCTAACTGTATTAGGTGTCTTAGTACAGTTAGGGTAACATAAGCGCATTTCCTTGTCAAGAGGCCCAGGAAAAATTTGTTTTTCAGGGGGTGCAGACACAAGATGTAGCGGTAACTGTCCGCTCGCTGTCAACGTCTCTTCATTTCTTATAAAAATTACGGAAAAAACTGGGTTTTTCCTCTTTACAACCCCATTTTTCTATGGTATAGTGACTAAGCGTGTGAATAAACACACATAATAAAGTGCCCCAAAGCTTCGTTTCGCGGCTCTTCACCGACCCGATGGCGCAGCTTTGCGGGGAATATTTTTGAAAGGTGGAAATTTACCATGCTTCGTAAGGAACAGAAGACCGCTATCATCGACGCCAACCGCACCCACGAGACCGACACCGGCTCTCCCGAGGTTCAGATCGCTATCCTCACCGAGCGCATCAACATCCTCACTGCCCACATGCAGGCTAACCCCCAGGACAAGCACTCCAACCGTGGCCTGCTGCAGATGGTCGGTAAGCGCCGCAGCCTGCTGAACTACCTGCAGAAGAAGGACATCGAGCGTTATCGTGCTCTGATCGCCAAGCTGGGCATCCGTAAGTAAGAATGCTGTATCGGGTGAGGGAGGCACACTCCCTCGCCCGTTTCTGCCATTTTGCCCCCTGTATCCCCGTATGAGAGGCAAACACAGCCTTTAGAACTTGAAAATTGGCTCAATGCTTTGAACCTGTTTTCAAGTGCTAAATGGTCTTGCCTCCCATACACCTATTCAAAAGAAAAGGAGATAAGACTATGTCTACCATCATCAAGCGCAGAGAATTCACCAACTACCGCAAGTACGAGATGGAGCTGGCCGGCCGTCCCCTGACCCTGGAGGTCGGCAAGCTGGCTGAGCTGGCCAATGCCTCCGTCATGGTGGGCTACGGCGACACCCGCGTGCTGGTCTGCGCCACCGCTTCCGCCCGTCCCCGCGACGGCATCGACTTCTTCCCTCTGAGCGTGGACTTCGAGGAGAAGCTGTACTCCGTGGGCCGTATCCCCGGCTCCTTCAACCGCCGCGAGGGCCGTCCCGGCGAGAAGGGCATCCTGACCGCCCGTGTCATCGACCGTCCCATCCGCCCCCTGTTCCCCTATGACTTCCGCAACGATGTGTCCGTTATGGCCACCGTCATGGCTGTGGATCATGACTGCTCCCCCGAGGTTGCCGCTCTGATCGGCACTTCCGCCGCTCTGGCCATCTCCGATATCCCCTGGAACGGCCCCGTGGGCGCCGTGAAGATGGGTCTGGTTGACGGCAAGCTGGTCATCAACCCCGACGCCGAGCTGCGCAAGGTTTCCGATCTGGACGTCACCGTCGTCTCCACCGAGAAGAAGGTCGTCATGATCGAGGCCGGTGCCAACGAGGTTCCCAACGACGTCATGTTCGAGGCCATCAAGACCGCTCACGAGGAGAACCAGAAGCAGATCGCTCTGATCAACCAGATGGTCGCCGAGATCGGCAAGACCAAGTTCGAGTATCCCCACGCTGACTTCGATCAGGTTCTGTTCGACAAGATCGTTGCCGCCACCATGGAAGACGCCAAGGCTGCCATGGATACCGACGACAAGAACGTCCGCGAGGCTCGCTGGAACGTGCTGATCGACAAGTGGCACGAGCTGTTCCTGGAGGAGCATCCCAACATGGATCAGTACCTGGAGGAGATCACCTACAAGTTCCAGAAGAAGATCGTCAAGGCATGGCTGCTGGAAGGCCACCGCGTTGACGGCCGCAAGAGCAACGAGATCCGCGCTCTGAGCGCCGATGTCGGCGTGCTGCCCCGCGTCCACGGTTCCGGTCTGTTTACCCGCGGCCAGACTCAGGTTCTGTCTGTCGCTACCCTGGATACCCTGTCCGCCAACCAGAAGCTGGACACCATCTGGGAAGAGACCGAGAAGCGCTATATGCACCACTACAACTTCCCCGGCTACTCTGTCGGCGAAGCCAAGCCTGCCCGTTCTCCCGGCCGTCGTGAGATTGGTCACGGCGCTCTGGCCGAGCGTGCTCTGCTGCCCGTGATCCCCTCTGTCGAGGAGTTCCCCTACGCCATCCGCGTGGTCTCCGAGGTTGTGTCCTCCAACGGCTCCACCTCCCAGGGCTCCATCTGCGGCAGCACTCTGGCTCTGATGGACGCCGGCGTGCCCCTGAAGGCTCCCGTTGCCGGTATCAGCTGCGGTCTGATTCAGGACGGTGACGACTTCACCACCTTTATCGAC
>JAFOCY010000021.1 GCA_017380995.1 Oscillibacter sp.
AAGACACACTGCAGGTCATCCAGCCGGGGAGAGGCGATAAATTCTTCCTCTGCCCCCAAAAGGGCAGCTTTCATCCGGGGATAGAGGAACAGCTCCGTCTCCAGAAGATCTTCCCCGGCAACACCCAGTTCCCGGGACAGCAGATCCTTCAGCGTCACATCCCCCTGGGTAAAGAGGGGCTGGAGGTCCGTAGCCGCATTCAAAGCGCCGGAGCGGTTCACCTCCCGGTCCATGTGGATGGCAACGCTGGGGATGATCACAAGGTCGCGGTCGATATTGACCAGCTTCGTTTCGATGCGGCCCCCATTTCGCACCAGGCATCGGCCTGCCAGGGACAAGGGCCTATCCATCCAGCTGCGCTGGATCATCCCGCCGTAAGGCTCTACATTCAGCTTCTTGCACTTCCCTGCTCCCTCGCTCCCGGCGCTCTGGCGGACCTTGAAGGAGGGGCTGTCTGCGTGGGAGGCAGAGATCATAAATCCCCGGAACTCCTTTTGAGGGATCCGAAAGGCAATGAGCGCGGAATCCCCGCGGATAACGAAATACTTTCCGCCCTCATTGAGGGTCCATACCTCAGATTCCCGAAGGGGACAGTATCCCTCCTTTTCCAGGCTGTCCGCAACATTCTTCACCGCATGATAGCAGGTAGGGCTTGTATCCAAAAAGGTACACAGCTCCCGGTTCAACTGTTCCATACACATTCCTCCGCTGGTGATTCTCATTTAACATTGACTATAGTATACCACTGTTTTGAATGGATTCAACATTTTCCTTCCGGAGCCTTGAACCACGGCGGAAAGTACGGTATACTATTTAGCCGAATGAAGAACCCAACGAAACGAGGATATTTTATGCTGATCCCACGTGTTGCCGCCGTCCATGACCTCTCCGGCTTTGGGCGGTGCTCTTTGACTGTCGCCATTCCCATCCTCTCCGCTATGGGCGTGCAATGCTGCCCTCTGCCCACCGCCTTCCTCTCCACCCACACGGGCGACTTCGAGGGCTACACCTTCCTGGACCTTACCGATGAGATGGAAAAGGCCGCCGCCCACTGGAAAAGCCTGGGTCTGAAGTTCCAGGCCGTCTACAGCGGCTTTTTAGGCAGCGAACATCAGATCGAGGTGGTGGAGCGGTTCATCCGCGACTTTCGGGGAAACGACACCATCATCGTAGTGGACCCGGTGATGGGTGACGGCGGCCTGGTCTACAAAACTTATACCCCTGCCATGTGCGAGGGCATGAAGCGTCTGAGCGAAAAGGCCGATGTCATCACCCCAAACCTCACCGAGGCGGCGCTGCTGCTGGACATTCCCTACCACCGGCTCCCCCATGACGAACAGGGTCTGCGGGAGATCGTTGAGAAACTAAGCCTTGGCGGAAGACGCTCCGTGGTCCTCACAGGCTTTTCCTCCGCCCCTCACCTCACCGGTGCGCTGTGTTTTGACGCATTGACGGGGGAAACCTCCACCATCCAGGTAGAGCGGGTAGACAGGGAATTTTACGGCACAGGAGACGTTTTTTCCAGCGTCCTTACCGGCGCCCTTGTGAAGGGCTGCTCTTTGCATGATTCTGCCGCCCAGGCTGCGGACTTCATCCTGGCGTGTGCAAAACTGACTGCAAAAAATAACCTTCCCCTGCGGGAGGGCGTGGATTTTGAGCCCCTGCTGGGCCTTTTAACAGGAGTGCATTATGAATAAAACCTATTCTGTTCAACGGCTGAACCTGCTGTATGCGCTGGTACAGGCCGTGTACTTTGCTGCTTTTTCCGCTTTTTGCGGCTTTCAGACTGTATTTTTGCTGGACCGCGGCTTCACCGGCGGTGAGGCCGGAATGCTGGCCTCTATCCGGTGCCTCGCGGGCATCATCGCCCAGCCGGTGCTGGGCGGCTGGCTGGACCGCCATCCTCAGGTACGGCTGAAACGGGTCCTGACGCTGATGCTTTTGCTCAGTGTTATCATTAATACGCTTTTTTACTGCACCCGCCCCTCCCTTCTTCTCACCGCCGTCATCACCTTCGCGCTGGGTGCTTTGGACCTGAACCTCTATCCCCTTGTGGATTCCCTGGGCCTACAGTTTATCAACGCCGGCGTGGACCTGAACTACAGCTTCAGCCGCGGCGCCGGTTCTCTCGCCTACGCCGTATCCTGCGCCCTGATGGGCCTGGTCTCTTCCTCCATGGGCGCGCAGAGCGTCGTGCTGTCCCACAGCTTTTTGCTGGTCGGTGTGATCATCTCCATAAACCTTTTCCCGGAGCCTCCCAAAAGTCCCGCAGCGCAGCACCACGGCGCTCCCCATACTACTTTCCAGATCCTGCGGGCCAATCCTTCCTTCACACTGATGCTTCTGGCCGTCTTTTTCGCCGTCGGAGCTGTACTGCCTATCGCTGGTTTCCTGATCAACGTGATCGAGCCTCTGGGCGGCAATGACTCCCATCTGGGCCTGGCCCTCTTTTTGATGGGCATCTCCGAGCTCCCCTCCGCCCTTCTCTATCCCAAGCTGCAGCGGCGTTTTGGCAGCCGCAGCGTCATGATGCTGGCAGTCATTGGTATGGCGACAAAACCGCTGGTATTTTTGTTCACCGGTTCCCTTCCCCTGCTCCTTTCCGCCCAGATCATCCAAATGCTGGGCTACGGTCTTTTTACACCTGCCGCAGTCTATTATGCCAACGATAACGTTCCTCCGGCAGACCGGATCCGGGGCCAGGCCATTATGATGACTGCCTCCAACGGCCTTGGCGGCATGGTGGGAAACCTCCTTGCCGGCTTTGCCGTAGACCTCGGCGGCGCCAAAGGAATGCTGCTCCTCAGCTTTTCCATGGGCCTTTGCGGCGTTGCCTGTGCCGCAGCCTCCCTCCGCAGCGCGAAAAAGAACTGAACACAAGATATTGTATGATGCGGGGCAGAACTGCCCCGCATCTTCTATACATAAATGCAAGTTTTTGTAAATAGGTGGTCTGAACGAAAATCCGGAACGATTTCTGGAGAAAGTCACAATGGACTTTTCTCCCCCTCTTTGCCAGAATAGATCTTGTCCGTTTTTTCCTTGCGAAAAAAGTTGGATTGTGGTAAATACCACTTGCTTTACTATATCTTGTGTGTTACCATGGATACACCGCACAATATAGCGTCCTTCTTTTGGTACAAATGTGAGGGCGCTTTCGTTTTGAATGTTTAGGAGGAGAAGCCATGAAAGTCATCAAGCGAAATGGCACGGAAGTAGATTTTACCCTGGATAAAATCTACAACGCCATTACCAAGGCCAACGAAAGCGTAGACGAAGCCGCCCGTATGACCGCCCTGCAGATCAAGCGCATCGCGGAATTCGTTGAGCTGAGCTGCATGAAAATGAACCGGTCCCCCTCTGTGGAAGAGATCCAGGACCTGGTAGAGTATCAGATCATGGCTCATGGCGCTTATGAAGTGGCCAGAAGCTATATCCGTTACCGCTACAACCGCTCCCTGGTGCGCCGCACCAACACCACCGATGATAAGATCCTCAGCCTCATTGAGTGCTGCAACGAGGAAGCCAAGCAGGAAAACTCCAACAAGAATCCTGTCGTCAACTCCACCCAGCGCGACTACATGGCCGGTGAGGTCTCCCGTGACCTGACAGAGCGTATGCTCCTGCCTGCTGACATCGTGGAGGCCCATAAGGAAGGCATCATCCACTTCCACGACGCCGACTATTACGCCCAGCATATGCACAACTGTGACCTGGTGAACCTGGAAGATATGCTCCAGAACGGCACCGTCATCACCGGTACCCTCATCGAGCGGCCTCACAGCTTCTCCACCGCCTGTAACATTGCCACCCAGATCATTGCCCAGGTGGCTTCCAACCAGTACGGCGGTCAGTCCATCTCCCTGACCCACCTGGCTCCCTTCGTGGATATCAGCCGCCAGAAGATCCGCAAAACCGTGGAGGCTGAGATTGCTGATATCGGCGCCTCTCCCAGTCCCGAGAAGATCGAGAAGATCGTGGAAAGCCGCCTGCGTGATGAGATCCGCAAGGGCGTTCAGACCATTCAGTACCAGGTGGTGACCCTGCTGACCACCAATGGCCAGGCTCCCTTCGTCACCGTCTTCATGTACCTGGGCGAGGCCAAGAACGAGCAGGAGCGCAAGGACCTGGCTCTCATCATCGAGGAGATCCTGGAGCAGCGCTACCAGGGCGTGAAGAATGAAGACGGCGTGTGGGTCACCCCCGCTTTCCCCAAGCTCATCTACGTGCTGGAAGAGGACAATATCCACGAGGATTCCCCCTACTACTATCTCACCAAGCTCGCTGCCAAGTGCACCGCCCGCCGCATGGTGCCTGACTACATCTCCGAAAAGAAGATGCTGGAGCTGAAGATCGACAAAAACGGTGAGGGCCACTGCTACACCTGCATGGGCTGCCGCTCCTTCCTGACCCCTTACGTGGACCCTGTGACCAACGAACCCAAGTACTATGGCCGTTTCAACCAGGGCGTGGTCACCATCAACCTGGTGGATGTGGCTCTGTCTTCCGGCGGAAACAAGGAGAAGTTCTGGCAGATCTTCGACGAGCGTCTGGAGCTGTGCCACCGCGCTTTGATGTGCCGTCACGAGCGCCTCAAGGGCACCCCCAGCGACGTTGCCCCCATCCTGTGGCAGTACGGCGCTCTGGCCCGCCTGAAGAAGGGCGAGACCATCGACAAGCTCCTCTATGGCGGCTACTCCACCATTTCTCTGGGCTACGCCGGCCTCTATGAATGCGTGAAGTATATGACCGGCAAGAGCCACACCGATCCCGAGGCCACTCCCTTCGCCCTGGATGTGATGGAGGCTATGAACGCCGCCTGCCGCAAGTGGAAGGCCCAGCACAACATTGACTTCAGCCTCTACGGCACCCCCCTGGAGTCCACCACCTATAAGTTTGCCAAGTGCCTCCAGCACCGTTTCGGCGTTGTGGAAGGC
>JAFOCY010000138.1 GCA_017380995.1 Oscillibacter sp.
CATGATCGACAATGGTCGTCAAGCTTTGGAGAGAAAGAGGACTGCTTACATGATGAATGAACAGTGGCTGAAGATTTATCGAGATGAGATTGACGCTTTTTCCGAAAAAATTACCGCTTTTCAGCGGGGAGAGATCGAACGTAAAGACTACAAGGGATTTTCCGGTGGCCTTGGGTCCTACGCCCAACGTGATCCTCAGCGCCATATGCTGCGGTTGCGCCTTCCCGGTGGGCGTTTGACGGTGGAGCGGCTGAAATTTATCAGCGAAGCTGTAGCCGCTTATGATATCCCAAAGCTGAAGCTGACGACCTGTGAAAGTATTCAGATGCACGACCTTACTGCCACGCAGGTAGCGCCCATCCTCACCGGAGCGATTGGCTGCGGTATTCTCAGTAAGGGCGGTGGCGGTGATAACCCCCGTAATGTTATGTGCAGTCCTCTCTCCGGTGTGCAGATGGGAGAGTGCTTTGACGTTATGCCCTATGCGGAAGCCGTTACCCAATATTGCCTTTCTATTTGTCGTGACATTAAGATGCCCCGAAAGCTTAAGATCTCTTTTTCCAACGGAATTGAAGATTCTGTCCATACTGCGTTCCGTGACATGGGCTTTTGCGCGCAGAGCAACGGCACCTTCTCCCTGACCATTTGCGGCGGTCTTGGCAATAACCACCGTATGGGCGTTCTGGTGGACGAGGCCGTGAAACCCTCTGAGGTCCTTTATTACGTCAAGGCTTTGATCGATATCTTTTGTACCCATGGCAACTACGAAAATCGCGCTAAGGCCCGTACCCGCTATCTCCAGGAGATTCTGGGAGAGAACTTGAAGGAGACCTACCTTGCTGCCGTTGCGGCGGCTAAGGCAGAAGCTGAGCTTGATCTGGAGATCACCCCTGCACAGATCGTTAAGGAAGGGGAAGGGGAGATCAGTGATGCCCGTGTGATCCCTCAGAAGCAGAAGGGGCTTTATGCGGTCAAATATCATCCCATTGGCGGTGATCTTCCTGTTGGCAAGCCCGGAGAATTGTACCAGCTTATCCGGGATATGAAGAGCGTTGAGGGGCGCGTAGGTCCTAACGAGACGATGTATATCATCAATCTGACCGCAGCAGAAGCAGAAAAGGTCCTTGCTGCCACAAATGACGGCGCTGTTACGGAGTTTGAGTACAGTTCTGCCTGCGTTGGCGCTACCATCTGCCAGCAGGGTGTGCGGGACTCTCAGGGACTCTTGAAGGCAGCGGTTGCGGCTGTTCGTGAAGCAAGTATCCCCGATAGAGCATTGCCCCGCATCGTGGTCTCCGGCTGTGTTTCCAGCTGTGCAGCCCATCAGGCAGGTGCGATTGGGTTCCAGGGAACAGTTAAGGCTGTGGAAGGAAAGCCCCAGCCGGCTTTTAAGATGTTTATGGGTGGATCTGATGCCCTTGGAAATGCAAAATTTGGTGAAGAAGGGCCTGTTATTCTGGAGAAGGACATTCCTGCTATGTTGGTGGAGCTTGGCAAAGCCGCCAGTGCGCAGGGATGGGTGAAATGGTCCTCTGAGAATAAGAATATTTTGGATGATATCATCGCTAAATACGCCTAAAATGATAAAAAGTTGGAGGACGAAAGTCCTCCAACTTTTTATAGATGCTTTCCTGTATCGCAGTCCGCCTTTAAGGGACAGTCTGCGCACTTAGGGCTGCGGGCGGTACAAATATCCCGGCCAAAGAGCACCATGCGGTGGCAAAAATCCGATGATTCCATAGGCGGAAGTACTTCACGCAGCTGCCGCTCTACCTGGAGCGGATCCTTCGATCCGTTTGTAAGGCCCAGGCGTCCGGTAATCCGGATACAATGTGTGTCGCAGACATAGGCGGGCTGCTTATAAATATCACCCAGGATCAGGTTTGCCGTTTTTCGGCCAACTCCGGGAAGGCTTACCAGCTCTTCCATCGTACCGGGGACCTTTCCGTTAAACTGCTCTAAAAGCATTTTTGCGCAATTTACCAGATCCTTGGACTTACCGTTATAAAAGCCACAGGAATGGATATACCGGCCCACCTCAGCAGGGTCTGCTTCAGCAAAACTTTCCAGGGAGGGGAATCGTTCAAAGAGGGCAGGAGTGACCTGATTGACCCGGGCGTCCGTACACTGTGCGGAAAGCCGTACAGCGAAAAGCAGTTCATAGTCTTTTTCATATTGCAGGGAGCACAGTCCTTCCGGATAGAGCTCCTTCAACTTTTCAATGATGCGCGCAACCTTTGATTTCATCTCTATCACCTCTTGATGACAGAGTATCACAAACTTTGTGAAAAGACCAGTGAAAAAGACATAGAAATATACTATAAAGTATGATACAATATTTGCTAAGTATTTTATAAGGTGGTGGGAAGACCATGCACAGACCTTTGGCGGATGAGATCCGTCCCAAAACGTTGGATGAAGTGGTAGGACAGAGTCATCTGCTTGCTCCCAGTGCTGTACTGCGCCGTTTGATCGAGAGCGAGACAGATGCCAACATGGTGTTTTACGGTCCTTCCGGCACAGGAAAGACTACCATTGCCAATTTGATCGCGTCCAAAACCAATAAGACCCTTTACCGCCTTAACGCTACCACAGCTTCTTTGCAGGATATTAAGGATATCATGGCGGATGCCGGCACCATGCTGGCACCTGGCGGTATTTTGCTGTATTTGGATGAGATTCAGTATTTTAATAAAAAACAGCAGCAAAGTCTTCTGGAGTTTATGGAGAATGGGAAGTTAACGCTCATCGCCTCCACGACAGAGAATCCCTATTTTTATGTCTACAGCGCACTGCTTTCCCGCAGTACAGTCTTTGAGTTTAAAGCCGTTTCGGCCCAGGAAGCAGAGCCTGCCGTTGTTCGGGCGCTGAATATTTTAAAAGAGCGCAGTGAGCTGCCTTTAAGCTGGGAGGAGGGCGTTCCTTTTCAGATCGCCACTTCTTGTGGAGGGGATGTTCGTAAGGCCATCAATGCGGTGGAGCTTTTGTATCAGGCAGCGGTTCCTTTGAAAGGTCAGTTATATCTGACCAGTGAAGATACTTTACAGGTTGCGCAGCGCAGTGCAATGCGCTATGACCGGGATGGAGATGCCCATTACGATATTCTGTCGGCTCTCCAAAAATCCATTCGCGGCAGTGACCCGGATGCCGCGGTCCACTATCTGGGAAGACTTCTGGAAGCAGGAGATCTTCTTTCTCCTTGCCGTCGCTTGCTGGTCATTGCGGCAGAAGATGTGGGACTTGCTTATCCCATGGCGATTGTAGTGACCAAGGCCTGTGTGGATGCTGCGCTGCAGGTAGGCCTTCCGGAGGCACGCCTGCCTCTTGCGGAGGCAGCGGTATTGTTAGCCACCGCTCCTAAATCCAACACAGCACATAATGCCATCATTGCCGCCATGAGTGATTTGAAAAAGGGGAAGAGCGGCGATATTCCCAGACACCTTCAAAATGTCCACGCGGATACCACCGGCTTTGACCATCAGCAGCACTATCTCTACCCCCATGATTTCCCCAATCGTTGGGTGGAGCAGCAGTATCTGCCTGATGTACTGAAAAATGCCCAATACTACGAATGGGGCGATAATAAGACCGAGCAAGCAGCAAAAGCCTATTGGGAGAAGATCAAAGGTCGGAAGCTGTAAAAAAGGTTTCGATCGTGTCTCTTTCGCATCCGGGAGGAGAATAGACCCAGTGTTCCAACAGCCCGTCAGTGATTTGGTATTCAAATTCCGGAGGTGTTTCCAGAGGTGGAAGCCTTTCAATGACCTGTAGTTTGACCTTCATACGTTCCGGACGGATGGTTTTGATGAAAACAGAGACCCGGTCCCCGGCAGAAAGACCGATGTGGTTTTCCGCAAGTCCAGAGAGATTGGGTGTCAATTCAATGAAGCTTCCGTAGTCCTTTACGCTGCGCACAATTCCCTGTACGGTTTCCCCCGGCGTAAAATGGCTGGCATTTTCCATCCAGGAGCCCAGGAGTTCCCGGTGGCTCATGGTAATACGCCGTTTCTCCCGGTCAAAAGCTTTGACCACTGCCAGAATTTTTTGCCCCTCCCGAAACCGTTCTTTAGAGTGGGATAGACGGGAAATGGAGATGAGTTCGATAGGGAGCATGGCGATGATCCCGCATCCAATATCCAAAAACGCTCCAAAAGCAGCAAGGTGTGTTACGCGGCAAGCAAGCACCATTCCCGGCTGCAGGGTTTCAAGAAAGAATTCCATGGCTTTTTCTTGAGCGCTGCGCCTGGAAAGCATGGCAATAGGTGCGCCTTTTTCATCTGCACCCACAGATATTACCGTAAAGGAAATTTCCTTTCCGACTCTTGATAAATAAGAAATATCTCGTTTTGCGCCACTGATCCAGGGAGCCACAACGTCGTCCCTTGGAATGAAGCCACGGATAGGACCCATGGGAACATTGAGCGTATGAGAGACATCACACCGGGTAACGGTGCCCTGCAGGATTTCTCCGGTTTTGGCTGCTTCCCGCAGCTGCGAAAGTGTGGGAGGTGGAGTGGTTTTCCAGCCTTCCGGAAGAAAGAGTCTATTTTCCGGCATATAATCACATCCTGACTGCCGCGTTGGCGGCGTTGATCGATACTCAAACCTATGCACAGGGTTTGACCCAGTTTACAGGAGGAATTTTCATGGAGCTTCATCTTCACGACAAAGTTGAATTGAAAAAAGCACATCCTTGCGGCTGTGTTCAGTGGGAGATCCTGCGAGTGGGTATGGATATTAAGCTTAAATGCCTTGGCTGCGGCCATGAACTGATGCTCCCTCGCAATAAGGCGGAAAAAAGTATCCGAAAGATTTTAGGGACGGATTGAACCCATGTTCCATGTTAGCGAAAAGGAGGATAGCCTGTGAATAAAAAGATGACCCGCATCATTGCGTTGCTTCTCGTTGGGGTGATGCTCCTTGGCTTGGTGGCCACCGGCCTTGCCGCTATGATTTGAACTGATAAAGCGTCTTTGCTTTTGCAAAGGCGCTTTTCCTTTTGCGACTGATTTTACAATTCATCCCCTTTATACTGTCCAGTGGAAGGGGGCGGCATCATGACAGTAATCTATACAGACAGCGTATTTTTCCTCAATATGCTGATGGATTATCTGCTGTTTCTTGCAACCGCTCGCCTGGCCGGGGTGCCTTTGCATCGCAAGCGTTATTTTCTGGCTGCTTTCCTTGGTGGAAGCTACGCGGTAGCATGCTTTTTACCAGGTGCGGGTTTCCTTTGCCACACGGCCGTCAAGGCAGCATCGGGGATCCTGCTGGGCTTGGTAGCTTTTGGAGGTGAAGAGCGGCTGGCCCGATTGATGGTTTTGCTCTTTGCCGTTTCCTGCGGCTTTGCGGGATGTGTGTTGGCCTTAGGGCTTGTTTCGGGCGGAGGCATGCCGGAAGTAAACGGTATTTTTTATACAGATGTCAGCTTCCGTGTGCTTTTGATCGCCTCTACCGCCGCCTATCTCGTATTGACACTGGTGTTCCACGCTTCTGCAGCCCATTGTATGAAAGGGGAACGATTACCGGTCACGATTT
Source organism: Oscillibacter sp. (assembly GCA_017380995.1). Taxonomy (GTDB): domain Bacteria; phylum Bacillota; class Clostridia; order Oscillospirales; family Oscillospiraceae; genus Oscillibacter. The sequence continues at coordinate 5,539 of JAFOCY010000138.1, forward strand.
ATATACAGGGAAAAAAAGCAGAATTTACCGCTCTTCATGATACGGGAAACAGCCTTCGGGACCCAGTCAGTGGTCGAGCGATATTGATCGTTTCCTATGGGGTGTTGGATTCCCTGTTTACGTCAGAGGTTCGGCAGTTGCTGACATCAAAGAGGCTTTCCGCTCCCACAGAGCTTTTGCAGCCGCTGCAGAAGCTGGCCCCTTGGCTTCGTCCCCGGCTGATACCATACAATTCTGTAGGAGCAGGGGAGGGGCTGTTGTTGGCCATCAAAACAGACTGGACGGAAATTGGAGGGATTCGCTACCCGGGCCTGACAGCAGCGCTTTGCCCAACAAGGATGGAAACGCCGGCCCTTTGGGGCGAAGCGGGAAGAAAGGAAGGAATGGATGATCGTTTTTCTGGTATTGCAAAAGCTTCTGATCCGTCTGGGGCTGTTGGGCTCCAGAGGCGTCTATTATATCGGAGGCAGTGATACGCTTCCGCCGCCTCTTTCCAAAGAACGGGAAGCAGAGCTTTTAAAACGCCTGGAGGAAGAGGATGCACGGAAGGAACTCATTGAACACAACTTGCGCCTGGTGGTTTACATTGCCCGTCGATTCGAGAATACAGGAATCCACATCGAAGATCTGATCTCCATTGGGACCATCGGGCTTATCAAAGCTGTAGGGACTTATCGCATGGACAAAAATATCAAACTTGCTACATATGCTTCCCGGTGCATTGAAAATGAGATCTTGATGTATCTGCGGAAAAACGCCAGCCGGAAAGGAGAGGTTTCCTTCGATGAGCCCTTAAACACGGACTGGGACGGTAACGAGCTGCTTCTTTCTGATGTTTTGGGTACCGACGCTGATGTCGTTATGCGGCCGATCGAAGAAGATGTAGACCGGAGCCTCCTGGCTCAGGCTATCCGGATTCTTTCACCACGGGAAAAGCAGATCATCACTTTGCGGTTCGGCCTTGGAGGAAAGCAGGAACAAACGCAAAAAGAAGTGGCTGACCAGTTGGGCATCTCTCAATCTTATATCTCACGCCTGGAAAAACGGATCATCCAACGTCTGAAAAAAGAGATTTTGCGTCTTTCATAATATTGACTTTCCCGTGCGGGTATATTATACTAAAGCGGTATATAAAACTGCATGGATGGGAAGCAGTACCCGTTAGGAAAAGCAAAGAGAGGGAGCGGCTGGTGTAAGCTCCTCTGGACCTGCGGAGAAGTCGTCCCGGAGCATCGTCGCTGAACGGATAGTAAGCGGCGGCGGCAGCCCTCCGTTATCGGGGCCATGAGTGCGGGAAATTTCCCGAATCCAGGTGGTACCACGGACATTTGTTCGCCCTGAGCATATGATGCTCGGGGCGTTTTTGTTTGTGGCGCCAAATCCAAAATCAAAAGAACATTCCACGTTCTGAGAATAGGAGAGACAAACATGAATAAAGAACTGCCCAAGGTGTATGAGCCGCAGCAGGTCGAATCCCGCATCTATGAGATGTGGATGAACGGCGACTGCTTCAACGGCGATCCCGATCCCAAGAAGAAGCCCTTCTCTATTTCCATGCCCCCGCCCAACGTTACCGGTCAGCTCCATATGGGCCATGCTCTGGACTGCACGCTGCAGGATATCCTGACCCGATTCAAGCGTATGCAGGGTTACGCTACTTTGTGGCTTCCCGGTGTTGACCATGCCGGTATCGCTACCCAGATCAAGGTGGAAGAGGAGCTGCGTGTCAAGGAGGGTCTGACCCGTTATGACCTGGGCCGCGAAAAGTTCCTCCAGCGTGTCTGGAAATGGAAGGAAGAGTACGGCAGCCGCATTGTGGAGCAGCAGAAGAAGATGGGCGTTTCCTGTGACTGGAGCCGCTCCCGCTTCACGATGGATGATACCTGCGCCAAGGCCGTCCGTGAGACCTTCTGCGATCTCTATGACAAGGGCATGATTTACAAGGGCAGCCGTATCATCAACTGGTGTCCTAAGTGTGCTACCGCCCTCTCTGATGCAGAGGTGGAGTACACCGATAAGCCCGGCAACCTCTGGCATATCCGTTATCCTTTGGCTGACGGCAGCGGTGATATCGTGGTGGCCACTACCCGTCCGGAAACCATGATGGGTGATACCGGTGTTGCTGTGAACCCTGAGGATGAAAACCTCAAGCACCTGATCGGCAAGAAGTGCATCCTGCCCATCATGAATCGTGAGATCCCCATTGTGGGCGATGAATACTGCGAGATCGGTTTTGGTACCGGTGCTGTTAAGATGACTCCTGCTCACGACCCCAACGACTTTGAGGTTGGTCTGCGCCATAATCTGGAGATCATCCGTGTGATTGCTGACGATGGTACCATCAACGAAAACGGCGGCAAGTACAACGGCATGGACCGTTATGAGTGCCGAAAGGCAATCGTGAAGGACCTGGAGGAGCAGGGTTATCTCATCAAGACCGAGCCCTACAGCCACAACGTGGGCACCTGCTACCGCTGCCACAATGACGTGGAGCCTCTGATCTCCGCCCAGTGGTTCGTCAAGATGGAGCCTCTGGCCAAGGAAGCCCTGCGCGTGGTGAAGGATGGCGAAGTGAAGTTCGTCCCCGAGCGCTTCTCCAAGACTTATATTAACTGGATGGAAAATGTCCATGACTGGTGTATTTCCCGTCAGCTGTGGTGGGGCCATCAGATTCCTGCTTGGTACTGCGATGAGTGCGGGCATATCAATGTCAGCCGTGAAGATCCCACCAAGTGCGAGAAGTGTGGCTGCGAACACCTGACCCGCGAGGAAGATGTGCTGGATACCTGGTTCTCCTCTGCGCTGTGGCCCTTCTCCACCCTGGGCTGGCCTGAGAAGACTGAGGATCTGGACTTCTACTATCCCAACTCTGTCATGGTCACCGGTTATGATATCATCTTCTTCTGGGTGGCCCGTATGATTTTCTCCGGCTGCGAGCAGATGAAGAAGATCCCCTTCGAAACCGTCCTGATCCACGGTCTGGTCCGTGACGATAAGGGCCGCAAGATGTCCAAGTCTCTGGGCAACGGCATCGACCCCCTGGTGATGGCCGAGAAGTACGGTGCTGACGCTCTGCGCTTCAACCTCATCACCGGCAATAGCCCCGGTAACGACACCCGCTTCTACACCGAAAAATGCGAAGCTATGCGCAACTTTGCCAATAAGATCTGGAACGCCAGCCGCTTTGTCATGATGAACCTTACCATCGACAAGTGCGTCCTGCCTGAGGCGGACAAGCTGGAGCAGGAGGATAAGTGGATCCTCTCCAAGCTGAACAAGCTGGTGAAGGAAGTCACCGAGAATCTGGACAGCTACGAGATCGGCGTTGCCTCCGCCAAGGTTTACGACTTCATCTGGGATACTTTCTGCGACTGGTATATTGAGCTGACCAAGACCCGCATGAACGGCGAGGACGAGGAGGCCAAGCTGGTTGCCCAGAACGTGCTGTGCTACGTTTTGATCAACCTCCTCAAGATGCTCCATCCCTTCATGCCCTTCATCACTGAGGAGATCTGGCAGGCTCTGCCCCGCATGGAGGAAGGCGACTTCCTGATGACCTCTCAGTGGCCTGAATATCAGGATGCGCTGAATTTCCCTGTGGAAGAGGCTGCTATGGAGGCTGTGATGGATACCATCAAGGCGATCCGTGTCCGCCGTGCAGAGATGAATGTGCCTCCCTCCAAGAAAGCTGAGATCCTGGTTGTCACTGCTACTCCCGAGATCTACCAGCAGGGTCTGCACTTTATGCAGCGTCTGGCATATGCATCCTCTGTTGCTTTCGCTGATGCTGCGCCTGCCGACCTCGCCGGTCAGGTCAGCGTGGTTACTGCCAATGCAACGGCTTATATGCCTCTTGCTGAGCTGGTGGATATCAAGGCTGAGCTGGAGCGTATCGCCAAGGAGAAGGAGAAGGCTGAGAACGGTCTGCGCATCGTCATGCAGAAGCTTAACAACGAGAAGTTTGTTTCCAAGGCTCCTGAGGCTGTTGTGAATGCCGAGAAGGAGCGTGCTGCCAAGTTCCAGGAACTCATCGCTAAGCTGGATGAGTCCGCCAAGGCTATGCAGGCTTAATTTATGTGAATGTAAAAATCAGCGGTATGGAAATCTCCATACCGCTGATTTTTTCGTTTACCTTCGACGGGATTTCAAAATAGACCGTGCTATGATGTGACTGAAATCCGAATTTTGGAAAGAAGAGGAGAGACTCATGGAAATACAGGCAAAAAGCGCAGACCGCAACCTCTTGTTGGAATTTTGTGGTGAATTAGACCATCATGGTGCACGTGGTGCTCTGCGGGAAGTGGAGCTGGCCATCGACGCTGCGCTGCCGCGAATGCTGGTGATGGATTTTGCCGGCGTCACTTTTATGGATAGCTCCGGTATTGCGCTGATCCTGCGGGCGCAGCAGCGGATGCAGCTGTTGGACGGAAGTTTGCAGGTGCGTAATGTTCCCGGACAGGCTCGTCGGGTCCTGGATGCGGCAGGAATTGGCCGATTGGTCAATATCAAATAAGAGGAGGGTCGTACATAATGAAAACAAAAGCATCCAACGAGGTTACTCTGGAGTTTCCAAGTCATAGCAGCAACGAGGCTTTTGCCCGTAGCGCCGCAGCCTGTTTTGTCTCCCAAATGGATCCAACGCTCAATGAACTTGAAGACATCAAGACCTCTGTCAGCGAAGCTGTTACCAATGTGATCGTTCACGCTTATCCAGATTCCATCGGAAAGATCGTCATGAAGCTGCGGGTCTATCCGGGGAATATGCTGGAGCTGACAGTAAAGGATCAGGGAAGAGGCATCGCAGATGTGGACCAGGCCCGGGTCCCCATGTTTACCACCGGCGGCGAGGAGCGCAGCGGCATGGGCTTTACAATCATGGAAAGCTTCATGGATCAGCTCTCTGTCCGCTCTGTGCCTGGCAGAGGAACGACTGTTACCATGAAGAAGAAGCTGATGCCTCGGATAAAGAGCACAAAATGAGTGCTGCAATCGATCTGCTGAGAGCGGCACAGGAAGGAGATCCGGAGGCCTGCGAGCAGGCAGTCATTGAAAATAACGGCCTGATCTGGAGCGTGGTGCGGCGCTATTATGGGCGCGGAGTGGAAGTGGATGACCTGTATCAGTTGGGATGCCTTGGATTTTTAAAAGCGATCCAGGGATTCGACTTTGATTATGGGACCTGCTTTTCCACCTATGCCGTTCCTAAGATCGCCGGAGAAATACGCCGCTTTTTACGGGATGACGGAAGTGTGAAAGTTGCTCGTAGTATACGAGAGCAAGCACAAATGCTTTACACAGTTCGCGAACGTATGAGGCAGGAGTTGGGGAGGGAACCCCACCTCTCAGAGCTTTCTGAAGCAACAGGATTGTGCCCAGAGGAGATCTCCCGGACAGATCTTGCCACCGAAGCACCGGACTCTTTGCAGCGGGAGACTGCGGATGGTCTTACCCTGGAAGGGACTCTTGGAACGGAGGCCCCCGAAGAAACCATGGTAGAACGCATCGCCTTACGGCAGGCGATTGACCGGCTTCCTGAAAAAGAGCGTATGACGATTCTGCTTCGGTATTTCAAGTCTCTTACCCAGGATCAGACAGCTCGCATCCTGGGAGTATCTCAGGTACAGGTTTCCCGGCTGGAACGGCGTGGCCTGCAGCGTCTGCGGGAAAGCTTTCAGCTTTAAAGTAAGATTCATCCTGGAATTCTGTCATGGTGTTCCAATACCGTTTAGGCATATTGTTCATCCGCAGACGTGGATTTTCCCGCTCCTTGATGGCAATGGAATCATAGAAGCGTTTCCAAAGGAGACGGTAGTTGGCCTCACGCTCGTCCGGTGGAGCCATCTGGAAGCCCTCGATAGGGCGAATGATTGCTTTCCCGCCAGCATAAAACAATGCTTCTTTGTGGGTGCGGTCATAGATAAAAAACGCATCCTCACGATATCGGGCACAAAAATGAGTGCGAAGAAGGGGAAGGACGCGGTTTTTCGGCTCGATCTCGCTGCCTAACACTCCACCCAGCTCCGAGAATCGGATAAAGCCTTTTAGAAGGTGCACTTCACCATGCAGATGCCGTACCGCCGTGGCTACCGGATAAAGGGTTTCATCGGAGAGCTTTCGCAAAAAGGAAGGTCCTTCCCCCAGAAGTTTTACAACCAAACGGTATAAGTGCAGTTCTTTCTCCTCCATGCAGGTGAGGAACCCTTTTTGGATTAACTCCGCTGCGGAAGGAGATATTTTGATCAGTTTGCGCAGCACCCGGTTGGCATGATCCTGATCTGTTACTACGGTGCGGCAATCGAACAGTGTTGGAACAGCATCCTCGTCGCGATAAATCGCGGTGAGGACTTCTTTTTTTGCGTAGCTTTCAAAAATACAGCTCAGAAAGCCTTCAAAGCTTCCGTCGTAATAATAGACCATTTCCATAGAGAACCTCGCTTCAAGGGAGAAAGAGGGAGAGCTGTTCAACTTCCGGTTGAGGTAAAGAGGGCTGCTCTGTAAGGATCAGGTTATGCAAAAGGGTATCCTGGTTAAAGCGCAGTCCATCCGCCATGCGACCGGAAGCCGTGAGAAAATACTGGGCCCGTTTCATGACAACACCAAGTTTCCTGAGATCTTCCGTATGAAGAGGGCCTGTCCTGCGGGCCGACAAGATCCGCCTGGCAGAGACCACACCTACCCCGGGAATCCGCAGCAAAGTTTCATAGTCTGCCTGGTTTACTTCAACAGGGAAGAAATGGGGGTGGGCCAGGGCCCAGCTGCATTTAGGATCCACACGGGGATCAAAATTCCGGTGTTCTTCATCCAAAAGCTCTTCTGCCCGGAATCCATAGAATCGAAGCAGCCAGTCTGCCTGATAGAGCCGGTGTTCCCGCAGCAGAGGGGGTTTTACATCCTTTCCGGGAAGCAGCGTGTGTTCTACCACGGGTACATAGGCAGAATAGAACACACGTTTGAGCCGGTATTGATCATATAATCCTTGGGTCAGCCGCAGAATATGAAGATCATCCTCCGGGGTAGCGCCGATGATCAGCTGCGTACTCTGTCCGGCAGGAGCGAATTTGGGCGCATGACGGTATTTAACAAGTTCCTCCTTATTCTGGATATTTCGGCTCTGGATCTGCCGCATAGGCGTCAAAATGGCTTTTTTACTTTTGTCCGGAGCAAGGAGCTTCAGTCCGCTCTCGGAAGGGAGTTCGATATTTACGCTCAGACGGTCTGCCAACAGCCCCAGTTGTTCTACCAATTCCGGCGCAGCGCCGGGAATGGCCTTTGCGTGGATATACCCGTTGAAACGGTACGTTTCCCGTAAAAGCCGCAGGGTTTGGATCATCAACTCCATTGTATAATCCGGATTGCGGTATACACCGGACGAAAGGAAGAGACCCTCAATGTAATTCCGGCGGTAGAAGTTAATGGTCAGGTCAGCCAATTCTTCAGGGGTAAATGCAGTGCGGCGTGTATCATTGCTGCGGCGGTTAACACAGTATTTACAGTCATATATGCAGCGGTTGGTCATCAGGACCTTTAAAAGCGTCACACACCGGCCATCTGCAGAAAAGGAATGGCAGCACCCCGCCACAGAAGAAGAGGTGTTGCCAATGTGTCCCTTTTTAAAGCTGCGGCTGCCGCCGCTGGATGTACAAGCGGCATCGTATTTGGCAGCGTCAGTAAGAATACTGAGTTTTTCCAGAACATCCATGGTGTGCTTAATAGTAGGCCGCTGCACGACGGCGGCGAGGACGGCGGGCAGGACGCTCAATGGCATCAACAAGGCGGAACACCTGTGCGGTCAGAAAAGCCACGCCCACGAATACGAAAAACATACCCCAACCAGTCATTTTGAATTCCTCCTTACGAAATAGAACTTTTGTTCTATACATATAGTACATCGAACAAGTGTTCGTGTCAAGCGATTTGAAGAAAAAAATTAGGGATCCCGGCCCAAAAAGGCGGGGATCCCTTGAAGAATCAGGAAATTCAGCTCGTCGAACAAATGTTTCTCTTAGCACTTGGCCAGATCATGCAGGAAGTCTTCCACAGCCTGTTCCGGCGTTGCCCAACTGGTGACAAGACGAATACAGGTGTTTTCCTGATCTACAGCGTGGTCGATTTCAAACTCATAACCCATTTCCTGCAGCCGGCTCACCACGGTATTGGGCAGGACAGGGAACTGCTGATTGGACGGAGAAGGAACGGGGAAGGCATAGCCCAGAGCGGTGATTCCGTCACGCAGACGGAAAGCCAGGTCATTTGCATGGCGGGCCAGATCAAAATAGAGGTTATTTTCCAGAATGGCCTTGAACTGCACACCCAGAAGCCGTCCCTTGGCCAGGATGGCGCCGCGCTGCTTCATGTGCCAGCGGAAGTGGGAGCAGGGGGTGGTCATCACCAACGCCTCACCAAAGAGCAGACCATTTTTGGTGCCGCCAATATAAAATGCATCTGTAAGACGGGCTAGATCCGCAAGCGTCAAATCATTCACAGGGGAGGTCAAAGCAGTACCCAGCCGTGCGCCATCCAGGAAAAGGAGAAGTCCGTGGTTATCGCAGTAATCCCGTAGGGCTTTCAGCTCCGCCTTGGTGTAGATGGTACCCACTTCCGTGGTGTCAGAGACGTAGACCACCCGGGGAAGGACCATATGTTCGCTGCTGTGGCCTTGGACTACGGTATCCACCAGGGCAGGAGTAAGCTTGCCGTCAGGGGAGAAGACAGTGCAGACCTTGTGGCCGGTGGCCTCAATGGCGCCGGTCTCGTGGACGTTGATATGTCCGGTGTGGGCAGCAATAACGGACTCATAGGAGGCCAGCAGTGCATCCAGAACAACGAGGTTTGTCTGGGTGCCGCCTACCAGGAAGTGTACATCTGCTTCCGGAGCAGCACAGAGCGTGCGGATCAGCTGAGCAGCTTCGCTGCAGAAGGGATCCAGACCATAACCGCAGGTTTGGACCAGGTTGGTTTCATGCAGGGCTTCCAGAACCTTGGGGTGGGCTCCTTCGCTGTAATCATTTCGGAAACTGTACATAGATATCTCTCGCTTTCTGAACGTATATTTTTTTCATTATATCACGCAGGAAGAGTGCTTGCAACGAGGCTTCTCAATAAAACAGATCCATCAAATAAGGGATCAAAAAAGATTTTTGACACTTTTTTTCAAAAAGTAACAAAAAATGATTGAAAAATTTTTCCTCTCCTTTTAGTATAAAAGCATCTGTTTGAAAAAAACTATCAGTGAAACGGGAACTTTTTGAAATGATGTTTCGTCAGTATATCCGAAACCAAGAACAAGGAGAATCTATATGAAGAAACTGATGACTCTGGCCCTTGCGGCCATTATGATGCTGGGCCTTGTGGGCTGCGGCAGCAAGAAAGAAGAGCAGGCCAACGTAGATCTGACCGGCTTCTACAATAGCCTGGCCACGGAATACGGTTGGGATGACAACACCATGGCAAACCTCACCGATGACCCGGAACTGCTGGAAATGTACTATCCCGGTCTTTCTGAGATCAACACTACACAGCTGATTGCAAAGGCCCCGATGATGTCCTCTGTGGTGAATGAGTTTGTCTTCCTTCAGTGTGAGACGGAGGAGGATGCTGCCAAGGCTGCTGAGATCCTCCAGACCCGTATTACCGCCCAGGCTGAGGGCGGGGCCTGGTATCCTGAGTCCATGGAAGCCTGGGGTAGGGGTGTTGTGGATCAGCAGGGAACTTACGTTGCCATGATCGCCTCCGCTGAGTATCAGGAGGACATCACTGCCAAGTGGCAGGCCCAGTTCCAGTAATCCTTATGCAAAAGACAGCCGCGGAGCGTGCTTCGCGGCTGTTTTCCTGACTACGTTTCCATAGGAGGACTGCTATGGTATTCAGCAGCCTGATTTTTTTATTTGCTTACCTGGTTCTGACTCTGGCGCTCTATTTCATCGCGCCTTTAAAATGGCGCAATGTTCTGCTGCTTTTGGTAAGCCTTGTTTTTTACGGTTATGGTGAGCCGGTTTACATCCTCATCATGTTTGCTTCCATATTGATCGATTATACCCATGGCCTGTTGGTAGAGAAATACAGGGAAAATGATAAAAAGGCCCGGTGGTTTGTTGGGCAGTCAGTGGTCTTTAACCTGTTGCTTTTGGGCTTTTTCAAGTATTGGGATTTTTTGGCGGTAAACCTCTCTGCACTTCTGGGTGTAAACATACCGGTCCTTGGAATCCCGCTGCCCATCGGTATTTCCTTCTTCACCTTCCAGACCATGAGCTACACCATTGATGTCTACCGGCAGGATGCTCCGGTACAGAGAAATATCCTGACATTTGGTACCTTTGTCACCATGTTTCCCCAGCTTATCGCGGGTCCCATCGTGAAATATAAAACTGTGGCCCGGGAATTGAATGACCGTGTGCATACCACCGAGGACTTTGCCCTGGGTGCACGCCGCTTCTGCGTGGGTTTGGCTAAGAAAGTTCTGCTTGCAAATGCGATCGGTGCGTTGTGGGATACCAGTCTTGCTACCCATACAGCGGGAGAACTCACAGTGCTTGGTGGTTGGATGGGACTTTTTGCCTATGGCTTCCAGATTTATTTCGATTTTTCCGGCTACTCTGACATGGCCATCGGCTTAGGACAGATCTTTGGCTTTCGCTTTAACGAAAACTTCCGTTATCCCTATTGCTCTGCCTCTGTCACGGAGTTCTGGCGGCGGTGGCATATGTCTCTTACCGATTGGTTCCGGGAGTACCTGTATATTCCCCTGGGCGGCAACCGTGGCGGCACAGCTAAGACGCTGCGCAATATTCTGATCGTGTGGTTCTGCACGGGCTTCTGGCACGGCGCCAGCTGGAATTTTATCTTCTGGGGCCTTTACTTTGCCGCGTGGCTGATTTTGGAAAAATATGTGATGCGGGACATTTTAAAGAAAACGCCTGCCCTGATGAAGCATATTTACACGATTATCGTGGTTTTTGTGGGCTGGGGCATCTTTGCCGTAGAGGATCTCAATCTCTGCGGAGGATATTTGTCTGCCTGCTTTGGCAGCGCTTCCCTCTGGAGAGCTGCAGACATTTATTATCTGAAAAGCTATGCCCTAACCTTCCTTCTGTTGGTTATTGCATCTACCCCCTGGGGTAAAAATACCTGGCACCGTCTGAGCGTGCGGGCACAGCAGGTCCTGACGCCGATTTTGATGGGTGCGTCTTTGATCATCGGTACCGCCTATCTGGTGGATGGAAGCTATAATCCCTTCCTGTATTTCCGGTTCTGAGAGGAGGGCCACATGACAAAAAGTTACAGCCGTTTTATTACGGCCTTCTTCGCTATTTTCCTGGGCGGCCTCTTGCTTTGGCATTTGGTCCTGCCGGACAGGGACCGCTCTGAAACAGAGAACCGCACCCTTGCCCAGGTCCCCGCTTTTACCTGGGAGGGATTGAAGGATGGCAGCTACACCGAAGCCCTGGAGGAGTATTTTGCCGACCAGTTTCCCCTCAGGGACAGCTGGACAGGATTGAAGGCCAGAGTAGAGCAGCTTTTGGGAAAGAGCCAGTTTAATGATGTGTTTCTTTGTGGTGATACACTCATCTCCAAAGTTGAAAAGCCAGACCCTGATCTACTTTCCAATAACCTCTCCTATATCCAGCGTCTGGCGGAAAACGCCCAGGCCAATGTGTATGTGGGCATGATCCCCTCCGCGGCGGAGGTTTGGAAGGATAAGCTTCCTTATGGTGCCGATACCTGGGATCAGTCTGATTTGCTGGTGTCAGCGGGAGAGGGGCTTCCTAAGGTGGATTTTAACGCCGCCCTTACGGCCCACGCGGAGGAGCCCATTTTCTACCGCACCGACCACCACTGGACTACATTGGGAGCATTTTACGGAGCCAATGCTGTTCTGGAGACTCTGGGTAAAGAACTATTAAAGGTAGAAGACTTTACAGTAGAGACGGCAGCAGAGGATTTTAACGGGACCCTTTATTCTACCTCCGGCATCCATTGGCTTACGCCTGATACGATGGAGTTCTGGGTCAGTGAAGATGGCCTTTACGTGACTTCCTGGCGCAGCGGAAAGGCGGAGGAATCTTCTCTCTATGACCGGAGCTATCTTGCTGTGAAGGACAAGTATTCCGCTTTCCTCGGCGGAAATCAGCCCCTGTGTGTGATCAAGAATGAAGCTGTAACCGATGGGAGTAAGCTCCTTTTGATCCGGGATTCCTATTCTGATGCAATGGCTCCTTTCCTGGCACAGCGGTTCTCTGAGGTCCATCTCCTTGACCTGCGGTATTATCGTATGCCTGCTTCTATCTATGCTGCAGACAACGGTATTGAGGACATCCTGGTGTGTTACAGCGTCCAGAATTTTATCTCAGACCGCAATTTGGTCCTGCTCAAATGATGAAAAATCCCCTGACGAAAGTCAGGGGATTTTCCTTTAGATACCGGTACCGGTGCCATCACACCGCCAGCCTGCTTCTGTGAGATACATGGGGCCTACCTGGAAGCACATATAAGCGCCCTCCGGAGCCTCGCCAAGACTGCCGTCATATTCTACAGTGTTGCCGGCCATCTGATACTGCAGGGCGGTTTCCGTTTCCGGGACAAAGACCCGGGTATAGCCAAAATAGAAGCGTTCCTTACCTTCTGTGTCGGCGGGATAGGCTGTCTCCGGCACCCAGTCCCATATAGAAGCTTCCGCCTGGACATAAGTGCAGGCAAACTGACTGCCGGAGGTCACATTCAGATAGGCCTGGATATAACGGTCTACCCACTCTTGGGCTACCTCCTGGTAGCTTTGCCTCCGGTCTTCCACGATGATCCCAGAGGACAGGGCGTTCCATTCTGCTTCATCATACCACTGGCGGACCATGGAGAACAGCCGTCCATCAAATACCGCGTCAGCGTAGAGCGGCGTAGTCTCATACCAGGCGGTCTCATCCGGGAAGATCACCTGGACCAAGTCGCTATCCTCCCAGCAGCGGAGGAACGCGCCCATCTCCGTATTGCCGATAGTCAGGAAATTTCCTGCAGGAACTTCGGAACCTTCCAGCGGGGTCCATTCCAGGTCTTCCGGGTATCGCTCTACCCGCAGACGCCAATAGTCATTTTGCTCTGTAATATATCCGCTGTTATTGAACTGCAGGACCACCTGGTTATCCGCAGTCAGGGAGTCGACCACCATTTCATAGAGCTCTGGTACCTTTGCTGTCATGGAATCCCATACGAACCACTTTCCGTCCTCACCAGGGAGCATATAAAGGTACATACCACAGCGGCCTTCTTCGTCCGTGGGGACCTTGGTGTGGTCCCAGGAGACGTCGTAGATCACATGGACGGCGGTAAGATGGGTCATGGTATCGTGGTCGTAACCTCGCTTTGCGGCCAGTTCACTGTCGGTATACATGTTCACCACCCGCCAGGTCTCATAAGAATCGATGGAGGCAGAAATGAGATCAAAGGAAAGACAGGCCTCGTGATCGTCCTTCTTCTTCCGTATATAGGTGCTGGCATCGTCCAATACCGCACCCTGCTCCTCCGCTGTCAGCTCCGCAGGCTGGCAGACATAGTAGTTAAAGAGGAGGGACCAGGCCTCATACTGGGCGGTGGTAAGCTCGTAGGTGTTCCAGTGGATAAGATCATCCATGATTTCGGCGTACAATATCTGATCGGCCTCAGGGCCGCTGGTACGGTAATAGCAGATCTTTTCCGCCACCTTTTTCTGTTCCTCCAACGGCATCCGGGTCATATCCTCCAGAAAAGCCACCAAGCCCGTATTCAGGCTCTGAAGCAGAGCTTTACCCTCCAGTTCTGATGCGGCGGCAAGTCCTTCGCTCACCGCTAAGTCGTAGATGTAAGTGTCAAAGAGGTCGATACCGGGCATACAGTCGTTCATCATCACGGTATCCAGATGATGACGCTGGCCGTCTTTGTTCACGATGGAAAGATAGAAACAATCAGGATAGCTGGGCATCACCCAGTCCTCCTCTGTGTGGTACATACCGCCGGCAAGACCCACACCCTGAGGATTTCCCGCATGGAACTCAAAGTTCATATTATAGACTTCGATATCACCACCGGGGAAGGGATAGGTTTGGGAGTGGACCAGATTCTCGATGCGCCAGTCATCATATTTAGGATCGAACTGAGGCATGGAAGCTGTTCTAAATTCATTGGTGTAAAGGTGTTCTACCTCACTCTTCGCGATATCCAGCACTTCCGATGGAACATCCGGCTCACCCATCACATGGTCCACCATCTTACGGCTGTCCTTGTAGAAGAGTAGCGCATC
>JAFOCY010000139.1 GCA_017380995.1 Oscillibacter sp.
AGTGGCTGCCCTGGACCTCTCCAGCCCCCATCTGCTGGAGGGCGTCCGTGTAGGTCTTACCGGAACGGCAGAACTGACGCAAGGACTCTCCTCCGCTCTGCATGACCAGGGCGCACAGGTCCACACTCTCCAGCACCATCAGCTTCTGGAACTTCCCGAATCCATGGAAGGCTGGACTCCCGATGAGGGCTGGCTGGTCTTTACCAGCCGCAGCGGTGTGCGAACCTTTTTCCGCACCCTTGCCCGCCGGGGGCTGGACCATCGGTGTTTAAGCCACGAAAAATTTGCTGTGATTGGCAGTTCCACAGCCCGGTGCCTCTGGGAATACGGCTACAAAGCCGACCTCTGCCCCCAGGTTTTCACCAGTGAAGCTCTGGGCCAGGCCCTTTTGAAAGCGGTCCCCGCCGGGGAAGCCATCACCCTTTTCCGCAGCGCCCAGGCAGATTCCCGTCTTTTTGACCTCCTCTCTGCCGCCGGACTCCCCGTTCAAGATCTACGGATCTATGATACGATCCCTCAATCCAAAGAAGGCCCTGCTGCGGTGGATTACCTGGTCTTTGCCAGTGCCGGAGGTGTGAAGGCATACTGGAATACCTTCCAGGAGCCGGCACCGGAAGTCAAATGCGTTTGCATTGGCCCCCTCACCGCCGCCGCGCTGCAAAAACGATCTCCCCGTCCGGTCCTGATGGCTACCGAGATCTCCCACCAGGGCATTCTTCAGGCCATCCTGCAGGACCATCACTCCTGATAAATATTCCCCGGAGCGGCAAACCGCTCCGGGGAATATTTTATACACGGATCGTCACGCGGCTGCCGCCGGAGCGGTCCTTTTTCACCAGGATCTGACGGTCGATCCGCTCTTTCAGCTCCCCCACATGGGAAATGATCCCCACCAGGCGCTCTCCCTCCGCCAGGCCCGCCAGAGCGGTGATCGCCTGCTGCAGCGACTCCTCATCCAAAGAGCCAAAGCCCTCGTCCACGAACATGGTATCCAGACGGATCCCTCCCGCGGAGGACTGGATCTCATCAGAAAGGCCCAGAGCCAGGGACAAGGATGCCTTGAAGCTCTCTCCGCCGGAAAGAGTCTTTACGCTGCGCAGCGACCCATTGTAATGGTCGATCACATCCAGTTCCAGTCCGCTCTGACTCCGTCCCCCGGACTCCTCCCGGCGCTTGAGCTCATACTGGCCTCCGGTCATCACCATGAGACGAATATTGGCCCTGCGGAGAATACGGTCGAAATAGTTCATCTGGACATAGGTCTCCAGCATCACCTTTTCCTTCCCGGTCAAATTGCCATTGGCGGTGTTGGAGAGGTTCTTCACCCAGGACCATTTGGTTTCGATCTCTGTAAGGTCTTTTTGCTTTGCACAAATGCATTGGTATGCCCGGCGGTTTGTCTCCAAACGGGTATGAAGGGCTGTCTGCGCAGAAAAAGCCGCAGCCTTTCTTTCCAGGGCCTCCGCCTTCCTGACAGATTCCTTCTCCCTATCCGGAGCCTCTGTCCCGGCGATCCACTCCTTCAGTTGGGCCAGTTTTCCCTCCAGAGCCGTCAGACCGTCTCGGACTCCCCGATAGTCCTGCTCCGCTTTGGCCAGGGCATCTTTCATCTCGCCCAGGCGCTTTGTTTCGGACTGGATGGCATCTTCCGCCGCCTTTTTCTCGGGATACCGAAGGGTCATCGCCCCTCTTTGTGACTCCAGTTCTTTGCTGCGGACCACTCCCAGTGCAATGGCTGTATCCAACTCCCGCAGTGCAGACTCTGTCTCCTGCACGCCAGACTCCTGCTTGGGGATGGACTCTTCCAGCATCGCCCTGCGTTTCAGCTTTTCTCCGTTTTCAGCAAGTGCTGCGGTCACTTCCCACAGTTCCTTTTTGACCCCCTCCAAAAGGACCGGAAGGGTATCTATTTTGCAGTTCCACTCCTCCATCCGCTGAACAAGGCCTGCTTTCCGGGTCTCCAAAGCGCCCTTCAGTTCCCCGGCTTTGGCGCTGGCGGCAGCTGCGGCGGATCGGGCTTTTTCCGCCCCAGCCTTCGCCTCCTTCAGTGCCGCTTCACTGGGCGCTTCTTCCGAAAGTTTGGCCGGAGATGGATGATGCAAAGAGCCGCATACCGGGCAGGGACTTCCTTCCTCCAGTCTCCGGGCCAAAAGCCCCGCCTGCTCCGCCAAAAAGCTCCGCTCCATTTGCCGGTAATCTTCCTGGGCTGTGTCGGCGCTTTTCTGGGCCGCCAGATAGTCTTCCTGGGCAGCACGGAATATCCTTTCCAGCTTGCCGCAAGAGATCCCCTCCTGTTCCAGCGCCTCCAAAGACTGCAGCTTCCCGGCCATCTGCTCTTTGGCATAGGTCAGCCGGGCATGGAGCTCACCGCACCCGGCCAGGGAAGAAAATTCTTCCTTCCGCTGTGCCAGTTCTTCCCGCAGGTGGGCCAGAAGCCGGGTCGTTTCTTCCCGGCAGACTTCCTTTTCCGCCAGTCTTTTCCGCTCCAGAAAAAGTTCCTTCTCCAGTGCGTCCAATTTATCGTATTCCGGAAGCTCCGAACGCAGCAGTGTGATCCGCTCTGTTAAAGCCTCCCACTCCGCCGCCTTCTCTTCTTCTGCCTCCAGGGCGGTCTTTTTCTCCTCCAACCGGAGGAGCTGTTCCTCCCGAATATGTTCCGCTCCCGCCAACTCTTCTTTTCTCTTGTAAACTTCTTCCGCTTTATGGATATTGGAATTGATGGTTTCCAGTTCCCGTTCTGTCTTTTCCAGCAGTTCTTCCTGCCGCTTTTTTTCTCTCTCGTCTTCCTCAAGCTGTTCCTGCAGCTTTTCCAGCAGCTCCCCCACAGGAAGTTCTCCGGGATCTTCTTTCCACTCAATGCCGCTGATATACTGCTCCACACGATCCCGGGCCGTTTCATAAGATCGGCCCAGGGAAGAAGACTCCGTCTTCAGCCGTTCCTGAAGGGTCAGAAAATGGCCGGTTTTGAAGATCTCCCGGAAAATCGCCTGGCGTTCCTTGGTCTCCGCCAAAAGGAGTTTCAAAAAGTCTCCCTGGGCGATCATGGCGATCTGGGAAAACTGCCGCCTGTCCACGCCTAAAATACCGATCAGTTCCGCATTTACCTCCCGCAGTTTCGTCACCACCCGGCCGTCAGGAAGCGTCAGCTCCGCCTCTGCCTTCTGGGTGGTAACGCCGCCTCCCCGTTTTGCAGGGCGGTCATATTCGGGATTGCGCCGTACGGTATAAGTCTTGCCCTGGTTGGAAAATACCAGCTCCACTTCCGTGGGGACCTCCGGTGGGGCATATTTGGAGCGAAGCATGGCAGGCTCGCGGCTGGACCCACTGGCCTCGCCGTAAAGGGCGAAGGTAATGGCATCAAAAATCGTAGTTTTGCCCGCGCCGGTATCACCGGTGATAAGGTAAAGGCCCTCTGTCCCCAATGCGGCCATGTCAAGCTCCGTCCGTCCCGCATAAGGGCCAAAGGCAGAGATGGTCAGTTTCAAAGGTCTCATGTGCCTTCCTCCCAAATCTTCTCGATCAGTCCCTCCAAAAAGCTTTCCTCTCCGCTGCTCAGCGGGCGGTTATTCTGCTTTTCAAAAAGTTCCCCAAAGAGTTCCAAAGGTGACTTTCGCTCCACTTCTGTCCCGCCAGTGATCTCCATCTGGTGGCGTGTGCGGGTATTATCATAATCCAGCTTCATCAGATTCGGATAAACCGTGCGCAGTTTACTGACAGCGTCGGGAATATCTTCCTCGTCAGTGAGGGTGATATGGAGGTAATCCTCTGTGGCTGTTCCTGCATAATTACGCCGATCCGTCAGATCCAGATAAGTGCCCCGCAGTTCCCGAAGATCATGCCGGGGCGTCAGAGGATGTGTACGGACGGTAAGGTCCCCCTTCTCCCGAAGCTCCACAACCGTCACAGACTTCCGGTGCCCTGCTTCAGAAAAGGAGTATTTCAGCGGCGTACCGCAATAACGCACAGCCTCCCGGCCAATGCTTTGAGGCCTGTGGATATGACCCAGGGCCACATAGTCAAAAGACGCAAACACAGCGGCATCCACATTATCCGCTCCGCCTACGGAAATCTGTTCGGAATCAGACCGGAGAGCACCAGTGACAAACTGATGCGTCAGCAGAATATTACGGCGGTCCTCCTTGATCTCCATGGCGGAGATGGCTACAGCCATCGCATCGGTATAGCTTTCGATGGACGCTTCCGGGAAAAAACGCCGCACATGGGCGGGCTTTACAAAGGGCAGGAGATAAACATCCACAGCTCCCCATTCATCCGTCAGGGATATCGGTTCTACCGTGCCATCATAGACAGGAGAAAGATGGATCCCGCTTCCATCCATCAAACGCCCGCCAAAGGCAATCCGCTCCGCAGAGTCATGATTGCCGCTGATGACAAAAACCTGGAGACTCCGCCCGGAAAGGCGGCACAGGAAATCGTCAAAAAGCTGTACAGCCTCCGCTGCGGGCACGGCTTTATCATATATATCTCCGGCGACCAGAACCGCCTGAGGCTGTTCTGCGTCAATGATGGTCAGGATCTGCTCCAGGATATAGGCCTGGTCCTCCAGCATGGAAAACTCATTGACCCGCTTTCCAAGGTGCAGGTCTGAGAGGTGGATCAATTTCATGAAAGCGCCTCCGCATTTTTTCTTTTTATTATACACCGCGCTGCCCGAATTGACAATCTCCCCGGATTTTCCAGAAGTTTCTTTTATGATTTGGCATATTTCTGTTCCATTCGACGCAAGATATCCTCGCGATACCCAACAGCGACCTAAAGTTTGATCGGAAAAGGAGAAATGAAGTATGTCCAGTAAGAATTCCAACAAGCTCAATGTTCCTGAGGCCCGTGCCGCTATGGACAAGTTCAAGATGGAGGCTGCTTCCGAGGTTGGCGTCGACCTGAAGGAGGGCTACAACGGCCACCTCACTTCCCGCGAGGCCGGCTCCGTCGGCGGCCAGATGGTCAAGCGAATGATCGAGAGCTACGAGAAGAACCTGTAACTCCCCTGTATGCAAAATTCCCCGGACGCCAAATGGCATCCGGGGAATTTCCAATTTGAATTACTTAGCGTCCGGATAATGAACATGGAGCAGCTCGTGGCACTTCTCCTCGCCGTAGCGATCCAGGAAAGCTTTCACCACGGGGTTGCGCTCGGCGCGCTTGAAGGGAGCGGAGCGGTCGATGTTGTAAAGACCCTCGGCGCGCTCCTTCTTGGCGGGCATCAGGCCGTGGGGCTGACCGGCACCGCCCACGCAGCCGCCGGGACAGGTCATGACTTCCACAAGGTCGTAGTAAGCCTCGCCGGCATCAATGGCCTTCAGGAGCTTCTTGGCGTGAGCCAGACCGTGGACGACAGCCAGCTTGATCTCCTTCTCGCCCACCATGACGGTGGCCTCGCGGACGGCCTCGTTGCCGCGGAGGGGAGAGTAGCTCAGCTCACGCAGTACGTTCTTGGACTTATCGGGCAGGCAGTAGCGCACAACGGCCTCTGCCACACCGCCGGTGGTGCCGTAGATCACGGCGGAACCGGAACCAAGGCCGTAGGGCAGATCGGCGGCCTCCAGCTCCAGCTCAGAAAGCTGGATACCGGACTCCTTGATCATCTTGATGAGCTCGTAAGTGGTCAGCACCAGATCCACATCGGGCTTGCCGTCGTGGGTAAACTCAGGCCGTGCAGCCTCCATCTTCTTGGCGGTGCAGGGCATGATGGCGATGTGGAAGGTC
>JAFOCY010000140.1 GCA_017380995.1 Oscillibacter sp.
GCGCTTTGCGGAAGAAGCCATGGCCAAGTATCCCGGCGTGGAGGTCATCCCCGTTGCCGACCCTGAGGCAGCCGTCCGGGAGAGTGATATCACCGTCACCGTGACGCTGGCCAACGAACCCATCGTCCACTCCGAGTGGCTGAAAAAGGGTACCCTGCTGATGAACCTGGCAGACTATGAGGTGAGCTACAACTGCGTGCGCAAGGCGGATAAGATCGTGGTGGACAACTGGGAGACCATCAAGCACCGCCTGGTGAGCACCGTGGCCCTGATGGCCCACGAGGGCCTCATCAAGGACGAGGATATCCACGCCCAGCTGGGCCAGATCCTCAATGGCAGTAAGACGGGCCGTGAGAACGATGAAGAGATCATCTATTTCAACGCCGTTGGCACCGGTATTTTGGACCTGGCTGTTGCCACCCGCTGCTACCGCAAGGCCGTTGCCGAGGGCAAGGGCACCACGGTCAATTATTGGGAATAAGCACAAAAGAGCGTTTCCGGAAACGGAAACGCTCTTTTGGTGTCTCACACAGCGTTTTTTGGCCCTGGGGGAAAAGTTCCTGGATTTCGATACGGGTTGTGGTATTTGCTCCTTGCATTTGTGGGTGAGGGGGAGTATAATGCGAGCGTTAGATAAGACAAACTCGAAGGAGAAAGACCATGACACTGAAAGATATCCCCGTGGGACTCAGTGCTGTTATTCAGACGGTGGGTGGCGAAGGAGCCCTGCGGCAGCACCTTTTGGATATGGGTGTTATCCCCGGGGCGGAGGTCACTGTGGTGAAGTTGGCTCCCATGGGAGATCCTATGGAAGTGCAGCTTCACGGCTACGAGCTGACGCTGCGCCTGGCGGATGCGGCGCAGATCGCTGTCCGTCCCATTCCAAAGCGCAGTGAGCAGCGGGAAGAAAAAAAGACCACGGAAAAAGCAAATCACCCCGGCCTGGGCGAGGGCGGCATCTATCATAGCCGTAAGTCGGAAAGTCCTTTACCTGAGGGCACGGTACTGACCTATGCGCTGGTGGGAAACCAGAACTGCGGCAAAACCACCCTCTTTAACCAGCTCACCGGTTCCAACCAGCATGTGGGCAATTTCCCAGGCGTTACCGTGGACCGCAAGGACGGCGTGATCAAGGGTCACCCGGAAACGCTGGTGACGGATCTGCCGGGCATCTACTCCATGTCTCCCTACAGCAGTGAAGAAGTGGTCTCCCGGAATTTTGTGCTGCAGGAAAAGCCCAGAGCCATCATCAATATCGTCGATGCCACCAATATTGAGCGGAACCTGTACCTGACCATGCAGCTGCTGGAAATGGATACGCCCATGGTGGTGGCGCTGAACATGATGGATGAGGTCACGGGCAACGGCGGCGCCATTGATATCAACCGTATGGAAACGGCCCTGGGCGTGCCTGTTGTGCCCATCTCTGCGGCGAAGAACCAGGGTGTGGAGGAGCTTGTCAAGCACGCGCTGCACATTGCCCACTATCAGGAAAAGCCCCTGCGCCAGGACTATTGCGACGAGACAGAGTCCAACGGTGCGGTTCACCGCTGCCTCCATGCGGTGATCCATCTCATTGAAGACCACGCCCGAAGCGCCGGCCTTCCCGTGCGCTTTGCCGCCGGAAAATTGGTGGAGGGAGATGCGCTGATCCTGGAGCAGCTCCGGCTGGACCAGAACGAAAAGGAGATGCTGGAACACATCATCTGCCAGATGGAGACGGAGCGGGGATTGGACCGCAACGCCGCTATGGCGGATATGCGCTTTCGCTTCATCCAAAAGGTCTGCCGCCAGACGGTGATCAAGCCCCGGGAGAGCCGGGAGCATCTGCGCAGCCAGAAGCTGGACCGCGTACTGACGGGAAAATACACCGCTATCCCCTGTTTTGTTGGCATCATGGCGCTGATGTTTTACCTGACCTTCAATGTGGTGGGTGCATGGTTCCAGGGGATCCTGGAGGCAGGGATCGAGGCGCTTACGGCCGCGGTGGACGGCGCGTTGGCCGCCGCCCATGTCAATGCCGCCATCCACAGCCTGATCATTGATGGCATTTTTGCGGGTGTGGGCAGCGTTTTGAGCTTTTTGCCCATCATCGTGGTGCTGTTTTTCTTCCTTTCTATGCTGGAGGACAGCGGTTACATTGCCCGTGTTGCCTTTTTTATGGATAAGCTCCTGAGAAAGATCGGCCTTTCCGGCCGCAGCATCGTGCCCATGCTCATCGGCTTTGGCTGCACGGTGCCTGCCGTCATGGCCACCCGTACGCTGCCCAGTGAGCGGGACCGCAAGATGACCATTTTGCTCACGCCCTTTATGAGCTGCACCGCAAAGCTGCCCATTTACGCCTTCTTTGTGGATGCCTTTTTCCCCGGGCAGGGGGGCCTGATCATGACGGGGCTGTATGTACTGGGTATTTTGGTTGGTATTTTGGTGGCCTTTTTCTATAAGGAGACGCTGTTCCAGGGAGAGGCGGTTCCTTTTGTGATGGAGCTTCCCAACTACCGTTTGCCCGGGGCCAAGAATGTTGCCCGTCTTCTTTGGGAAAAGGCCAAGGACTTTTTGCAGCGGGCCTTCTCGGTCATTCTGATCGCAACGGTCCTGGTGTGGTTCCTGCAGAACTTTGACCTCAGGTTGAACATGGTGGCAGACCCTGAAAACAGCATTCTTGCTGCCGTGTCCGGACTGCTGGTTCCCATTTTTGCCCCCTTGGGACTTGGCGATTGGCGGATCTGTACGGCGTTTATCTCCGGCTTTATGGCCAAGGAGAGCGTGGTGTCCACGCTGGAGATCCTCTTTAGCGGCGCGGTGACCTCCGCCATTTCTCCCCTGGCTGCGGCGGCTATTCTGGTGTTCAGCCTGCTGTATACGCCCTGCGTTGCGGCCATTGCCTCGGTGAAACGGGAGCTGGGCGGCAAGTGGGCTCTGGGTGTTGCCCTATGGCAGTGTGCGGTGGCCTGGATCGCTGCGCTGGTGGTGCGGGTCATCCTGCTGATGGCCGGGGCGGTGTAAGATGAGTCCTGTTGACTTTTTTCTGGTGGGCGTGATCCTGCTGGCGCTGGGCCTGGCGGTGCGCAAGTGCATCCGGGACCACCGAAGCGGCAGGACCTGCGGCGGAAACTGCGCCCAGTGCAGCTGCGGCTGTAAGGACCGCTCCTGCAAATGAATAGGACCGATCCCCGGAGCAAGTGCTCCGGGGATCGGTTGTTCAATGGAGAGAGGCCGCTTCTTTTTCACATCTTCATATTGCGAAAAGCCCCTTTCATAAACTGTATAGGAAGGGAGGAATGGAAATGGAGATCGTATTTGTCCCCGGCGGGAAGGACCGGGAAGCGCTGGCGGAAGAACTGGTGAAATGGATCCTGGAGGGGGAGAACAGATGATGCTTTCTTTTTATGTCTACTTGTGCTATACTGAAAAATATGATGCCCCGTGGTGAAGGAGGACCTTCGCCCCACGCTGGTCTACTGCCGGGAGAGCCGGGACGAAAACAGCATCAATTACCAGCGCATTGAGGTCCAGCGGGATATTCTGCTTGCCTTTTGCCATCGCCGGGGACTGACCAATATCGTGGACGTCATCATGGATGATGACTGCACGGGGACGGATTTTCACCGCTTCGATGAGATCGTCCGCCGGGTGGCACGCAAGGAGATTCAGGTCATTGTATTTAAGGATGCATCCCGCCTGGGCCGGAATCTGAAGGAGAGCCTGATCTTCCGGGACTTTATGGCCGAACAAGGCGCGGAGCTTCTTTTTGAGAGCGAGGAATACAACGAGGATTTCTTTCCCCTCAAGGCCTGGTTCAATGAGCAGCGGGCAAAAGAGGACAGTCTCAAGATCCGCCGGGTGCTGCGGCATAAGATGGAAACAGGAGAGCTGCTGGTAAAGCCTGTTTACGGCTACCGCCGTGCAGGCCGCTGCACCATGGTCCCCAGGGAGGAGACTGCGAAGATCGTCCGCTGGCTCTATGAGGAAGCCGCCAAGGGCCGGGGAAGCGGAGAACTGGCGGCACAGCTTAACGCCATGGGGGTGCCAACGCCCTCCCAGGCGGCGGGGAACCTTCACGCGACAAGCTGCTGGAATACCCAGCATATCCGCCGGATTTTAACAGATCCTGTGTATGTGGGGACGATGGTCCATCATAGAAGCGCCCGGAAAAGCTTTAAGGACCCCAAAACGGTGCGGACCCCCGAGCAGGATTGGATCATCCACCGGGACCACCATGCGCCTCTGGTATCCCAGGAGCTTTTTGAAAAAGTACAGGCCCTTCGCCGGCGGTTTCAGCGGGACCGCTATACCCGAAAGGAACGGCCCTTTTCCGGACTGCTCCGCTGCGGCCGCTGTGGAAGCGCCCTGGTGCTGCGGAAGCGAAAGGACCGGCCGGATGTTTACATCTGCGGAAAGAACCACCGGGAGGGAGCCGTCAAGGATGAGATTCGCCCCGACTACGGCTGCCGCCCCCACCGCGTGCGGCAGGACCTGCTCTATGAAGCGTCCATTGGGTATGTGAAGGACTTGCTGGAGGACTCTCACATCAATGTGGGAGAACTGGCGCGCCGGGTGAGCGGCTCAGGCGGCCTGAACCGCAAAGAAGAGTTGGAAGGAAAGCTTGCCTCTGTGGAGCGGGATATGGATGCCGTCTATGAAGACCGCCTCCGGGGGATCATCCCGGAAGGGCTGTTTGTCCGCAAGTGCGCCGAGCTATCTGCCCGGGAAGGGGAATTGCGGAAGCAACTTCAGGAATATTGCGAAAAAATTCAAAAAAAGCCCCCAAAGGAGCAATTGACAGACCTTCAAATGGGGGATATAATAAACCGCTTGGATGCGCAGGGCCTTACCAAAGAGCAGCTTCGGCTGGTATTTGAATGCGTTGTGGTCTTTGAGCCGGGAGAGATCCGGGAAGAAGACCGGGAGCGCCTGAAGCTGAGCCGGGAGAGCTACGGACGCATCCAAGCAGAAGGCGGACTGGTGTTTTTGGAACAGGCCCGCCGCCTTGTGGACCCATAAAGCATCGCACCCCGGTGGCTGCGAACTGGGGCCCAGACCCATCGACCTGCATCTTTCAGGCCTTCGGGACTTGGGCGCGGAGATCGTGGAAAGCGGCGGCGTGATCCGCTGCACCGCCCCAAAACTCAAAGGCTGCCGTCTGGTGCTGGGCTTTCCCTCTGTGGGAGCTACGGAAAACCTGATGCTTTCAGCCTGCGGCGCGGAAGGGGACACCACCATTGAAAACGCCGCCTGCGAGCCGGAGATCCAGGATTTGCAGGATTTTTTGAATTGCTGCGGCGCGAAGATCACCGGCGGCGGGACCTCCACCATCACCGTCCGGGGCGGACAGTCTCTTCATGGGGGTGGGAGCTATCCCATCATGCCGGACCGTATCGTCACCGCTACTTACCTCTGCGCCTGCGCATCTGCGGGCGGAGATGTGTACATCCGGGATGCCAGGGAGGACCATCTTTCCGCCGTTACCGAGACGCTGCGCCGTGCGGGCTGTCATGTCCGCTCGGACGAGGGAGGGGTCCGCTGCCTGAGGCGCGGACGGCTCCGGGCGGTCCCGGCGGTGCGTACCGCCCCGTATCCCGGCTTCCCCACAGACGCCCAGGCCGTTTTGATGGCGGCGCTGCTGAAGGGGGAGGGGACCACGGTTTTTGAGGAAAATATGTTTGAAAACCGCTACCGCCACGTGGATGAGCTGCGCCGTATGGGCGCGGATATCCGGGTTTCGGGCCGGGCGGCGGTAGTGAGCGGAGTGGAGCGCCTCAGCGGCGCGGCTGTAGCGGCAACAGACCTCCGGGGCGGCGCGGCGCTGTGCGTGGCGGCCCTGGGAGCGGAAGGAGCTACCCGGGTACGCCAGACCGCCCATATCCGCCGGGGATACGAGGATATCGCCCGGGACCTGCGGGCGCTGGGCGCCCAGATATACGACAGAGAGGAGTAAGAACGCAAATGGCAAGACGCAGAAATTCCAGCCGTCATCGCCGCCGGGGAAGGTTTGCCTTCCTCTATAAAGTGCTGTCCATGCTGGTCGTCTGCGGTGCTGTTGTGGCGGCGCTGACCCTCTTTTTCCGGGTGGAGACCATGGAGATCACCGGCTTGGAGCGCTATAGCGCGGAGGAGGTCAGCGATGCCTCCGGTGTTCAGACCGGCGACAACCTGTATCTCTTAAATAAGTACGATGTGGTCAGCCGTATTCAGGAGGCGCTGCCTTATGTGGAGCAGATTCGCATCAACCGCCGCCTGCCGGATACCCTGGTCATTGAGGTGACAGAGTGCGCGGAGCCCCTGGCCATTATACAGGACGGCAGCGCATGGCTGGTTTCCACCAAGGGAAAAATCGTGGACCAAAAGCCTGCCAGTGAGGCGGAGAGTTACGGCGTCATCTCCGGCTGCCAGCTGCTGACGCCCTCTGTTGGAACAAAGCTGGCCCTTGCCACGGAGTATGCCCAGCAGCAGGAGAGCCTTCTGAGCCTGATGGGCGCTCTGGAGGAGGCTGAAATGCTGGAAAAGGTGGACGGTATCCGGCTGGAGGACCTGGCAACGCTCTACATGGAC
>JAFOCY010000141.1 GCA_017380995.1 Oscillibacter sp.
AGGCGGCGATGGGGCTGGGGCCCACGTGGAACTGCAAAGGCGTTTCCTCCAGGGGGCCGGGGGGCACCAGGCCGTGGACGGCGCCGCTGCCCAGGTCAAAGAGGGGGGAACCGTAGAGGAAGCCCGTGAGGTCATCATCGTCGGGGTCCTGGGTGTCCCTGCGGGGATACCAGAAGCAGTCTCCCCAGAGATAGGCCGTGCCGCTGTCCCAGCGAAGAAGGTTGGGGGAGCCGTCCTGGACGGCCACCTCCACCGCCGTGATGACACCCTCCTCCGCGTTGCAGACATAACGGGTGTAGCTGCGGTAGTCGGCGGCGGGGATCATCCAGTAAAGCTTTCCGTCCCGGGCCGCGCCGGGATAGGCGGCGGTGGTGGCGTATTCCTTGCCGATGGTGATGCTCCAGCGGCCCAGCAGCTCTCCCTGCAGCGTCACCTTAAATACCTGGTAGATCGTGGCGGTGCTCCCCACGAAGGTGCCACGCAGCAGGCCGTAGACCGCCTGCTCCTCCCTGTCCCAGAAAACACGCAGGTTTCGGGGATAGCTGGTGGAGGTGCGCAGCTCCTGGATGCCTGCCGTCCCGCAAAGGTCCACCACGGTCTCCTCCGCGTCTTCAAAGCAGGTCTTGTGGTAGAGGGTCACCCGGTAGCCCGTGTCTCCGCTGACCAGGCCCAGGCGGAAATAGCGGTGGTTCTCGCAGTCATAGACCCGGTTGGAGGCGGTAAAGCCCAGAGCAAGGGGCTCGTAAGCGGGAACCGAGGCCCCCGCGCCCAGGGCGGCGGTAAGGCCCACAAAGTCCACCCTGCCCAGGGCCTGGGTGGGGAGGAAATCGTAGACATACTTGCTGCTCACGCCGTTTTTGGTCCTGCGGTCCAGCCAGCTGTCGGCGGCACGGTAGGCGCCCCGGTAAAGGCCCGCGCCCGCCAGGCCAGGACGGCCGTAGCCGATGGGGTCGCCGGGGATGAAGGGCATCCCCTCCTTTGCAGGGCGGGTGCCGCCCCGGCACAGCAGCAGGTCCGCCTTCATGGCAGTGGACTGAAAGCCCTTGGTGCCCTGGAGCTGGGCGGTGAAGACGGAGTTGTGGCCCTTCACCTCCTCCAGGACCCGGCCCGTCAGGGGGTCGGTGTAGCGGAGGGTGACCCGGCCCCGGGCCTCACAGGGACCGGCGGCCAGGATGGTTTTTTCGTTCATAAAGGTTCTCCTTCCATTATGTATAGCTCAATTGGAGGGTATCGGCTCCCCCAAGGGATGTGGGCGCGTAAGCCGCCGTCTCCGCCGCGCCATGGCGCACCGTTCCCTCCGTGTGCAAAACCACCCGCTCCTCCGCGCCGAAGGAAACCGGCGGGGCCTTGGCGCTCTCGGCCAGGTAGGGAAGCTCATAGGGGGCAGCACCGGCGGGATAGAGCTCTGCGGCATAGGCCCCCACGGCGGAGCCGTCGAAATAGGTCAGGCCCGGCTTGGCGTTTCCGTAGACGGTGACCTTCACCTCTCCGCTCAGGTCCGCCCAGACCTTCACCGTGTGGCTGTCCACCGCCTCCACCTCCCGGGGGATGA
This sequence comes from Oscillibacter sp., assembly GCA_017380995.1. Taxonomy (GTDB): domain Bacteria; phylum Bacillota; class Clostridia; order Oscillospirales; family Oscillospiraceae; genus Oscillibacter. Next base: position 1,553 of record JAFOCY010000141.1, read on the forward strand.
TCTCTCCGGAAGCGCCGAGGATGACGGTGGTGTTGCGAAAGCGGCCGTAGCTCACGTTCTGCAATCCGTAGTGGTAGTCAATGTAAAAGTAGGCGGTAACGCCGCTGTCCAGGCGGCAGGTAGGGGCCAGGGACAGCTTCGTGCCGCCCCCGGCCCAGCCCTTGAGGCTGCGGCCCACGCAAAGGCCCGCCAGAAAACTCTGGTACATCACGCTCCCCCCTTCCAGGTGATGGCGGTGGTGCGGCCCTCGCTGTCGGTGATGGCAACGGGCACCTTTTCCCCGTCCACCTCTTCAAAGGCCACGGTGTAGACAGCGGTCTCGCCTCCCTCCAGCGTCTCGGTGAAGGTCCCTTTTTCAAAGGCGGAAAGGTCCAGCTTCGTGGTCCTGCGAAGGCCCGTCAGGTCCATGTAGCCGTCGGCGCCCATGTGGATGCCGATCTCCTTGGCGCCGGGGGGCAGGTACCGAAGGTCAAAGCCGGAGCGGCGCTTTAAGAGGTAGGCCTTGTTGGTGCCTGCCGGGTCACCGGCGCCAAAGACCGCCACCGGGGCGTAATCCCCGGTGAGGGTGTCCACTCCAAAGCAAAAGCTTTGCTTGACAAGCTCCGCGTATCGGTAGACATACACCGGCCACGCCGTTTCCACGGTGGTGGTGAAGATGCGCTGACCCAGTTTGCGGGGGTAGCCGTCCTCCCCCAGCTCCACATCCACCGCGTCGTAGACCTCATCCTCCCAGTAAAGGGGCATTCCCTTGGGGTCCAGGGCCTGGGTGCGGCCGCCGGCGTAAACGGCGGAGACGAAGTCCACCGTCTGCTCCCGGATGCGGATGTAGTGGTCTTCCCCGGTGTCCCGGGCCAGGTACTTGACGATGCGCCGGGAGGTGGAGAGGCTGTCTACCGTGAGGTCCGCGATGTCGCCCCGGGCGGCATAGAGGGCCCGGGCGGAAAGCTCACCGGAGACATCCACATTTCCCGTGATGCGCACATAGCCGGAGTAGCTGTTGGGGCCGATCTTGAGGGTGATCTTGGCCATAACGGTGCCGTCCGCGGCGGCGTGCTCCGTAACGGAGAAGGAGATCTCCTTTGCCGTCTGGCGGATCTCGGAGAGGTCCCCCTGGGCGCTTTGCACCAGGCTTTCCAAGCTCGTTGCCTTCTGGGTCAGCTGGGAAATGTTGCCCTGGTGGTCCAGAACGGCGGCCTCGATCTTGCCCGCCCGGACGGAGAGGGCCGCCATGCCCTCCTCGGCAGACTTGGCGGTAAGGCCCGTGGTTTCATCCACATACGCCTTGGTGGCGCTCTCCCGCTTTTCAACAGGCTCCCTTGCCAGGTACAGCGGGCCGGTCATGGTGCCGCCGGACTTACGGAGGACGTCGGCGGGGATCAGCACCGCGCCGCCCTCCGCCCACTCGCCGCCCAGGCTCTCCAGGGCCGGGAGCAGGACGTCATTGATATAGCTTTGAATTTCGGTGTAGAGGCTCTGGATGTCCTTGCGGACCTGGACCTCATTTGCCTCGTAGGTGGGGTAATCCGCCGGGTCCTCCCAGTTTTTGCTGAATCGTAAACGCTCCAGTTCCATTTACCGTTCCCTCCCTCCGTAGCGCCAGACAAGCTGGAGGGAAACGGGAGCCAGGTCCTGGCCCGCCGCGGCGTTTCGAAGCTCCAGCGTAAAGTGGCGGATATTGCGGCAGTCGGGGCGGCGGCAGGCGATGGCCGTCTCCTCGGCGGCGCTCAGGTCCCGCTCCGTCAGGTCCCGGGGCGCAAGGCCGCTGCGGCGGACGCGGAGGGGAACCGGTTCTTCCCTTTTCTCCCAGTCGGAGCGGTAGGTCACGGCGATGTCGCTGTCCGCGCTGCCCCCCAGGGCGATGAGGGCCCAGAGCACCCGCTTGCGCCGCACATAGGAGCCAAAGTTCCGTTTGGGAAAGCGGTAGACCTTGGGGATGGGGCCGTCATAGTCGCAGTAGGTGTTGCCCATCTTGGTGACCCGCCCGGAGCTGTTGAGGTGATAGCGCCTGCCGCCGTAAGTCCACCAGTC
>JAFOCY010000142.1 GCA_017380995.1 Oscillibacter sp.
CGCGGACCTCCTTGCAGTAGAGGAAGGTGTTGCGCAGCATCTCCTCGTCCACCTCGATCTGGTCAGGGAGGTAGGAAGCGTCCAGAGACTTCAGCAGGTCCATGACCGTCTCGGAAGCGGGCAGGGCCTCCAGAAGGGCGGAGATCTCCGCCCAATTCTTCTCCATGGAGTCGATGCGCTCCAGGCGGGCATTGGTCTCGTTCTTCTTCGCCTTGGCCTCCATGTCGATCACGCCCTGGGCGGCAGGGCCGTAAGCCATGCGGATCTTCTCCTCCCAGGCGGCCTGGTCGTAGCCCTTGGCGGCAGTGCGGGCGGCGTCAAAGTCGATGCCGGTCTTGCGCAGGGCCTCCACCAGTTTCAAAATGAGCACAGTGCCCACGCCCACCTGGGTACCGTGGGGCACGGGGCGCTTGCCGGCCTGCTCGAACATCATCTCCCAGTAGTGGGACATATGGTGCTCGCAGCCGGAGGCAGGGCGGGAGTTGCCGTACAGGCTCATGGCAACGCCGGTCAGGACTAACCCTTCCATAATGTCGCCCAGGACCTTGGGGTCACGGTCCTTGGCCTTGTCAGCCACCTGCAAAACGTCATCCACGCACTTTTCGACGAGCTCCACGATCTTATCGCAGTAGTGCTCACCGTTGATGACCTTGGCCAGCTTCCAGTCACAAAGGCATGTGGACTTACCCAGAAGGTCACCAAGGCCCGCGGCGATCATGCGGTAGGGCGCGCCCTTCAGGATCTCGGTGTCGCCGATGATGGCGGTGGGAGTCTGGGCCTCGATGCTGGTCTTGAGGTTATTGATGTTCAGCACCGCGAGGCTGGAGGCAAAGCCGTCCATGGGGGCGGCAGTAGCCACCGTGAAGAAGGGCCGCTTCATCCGGAAGCTGAAATACCGGGTCATGTCGTTGATGGCGCCGGTACCCACGGCAACACACAGGTCGCAGTCATCGGGCAGGTTGATGAGAAGCTCACCAACGGTAGCTTCATCAAAGGCGGTGTGGGTCAGGACCTGGATCTTGGCCTTAACACCGGCGGAGGCCAGAATCTCCATGCAGCGCTTGCCGGCGATATCATAGGTGATCTTGTCCGCAATGAGATACAAGCTCTTGAAGCCCAGCTCCTTGGCAAAAACAGGCAGGTCCTCCAGAGCGTCCTTGCGGACGGAGACGAACTTCAAGGAAGCATAGTGCTCCCGGCCGCAGTCGCAGGTAAATTTGGTGTCCAGATAATCCCCCAGTGCATGGGGTGTTTCATACATTTTCATCGTACAAATTCCTTCCTGTTGATGATCACAGCAGATCGGCCAGCACCGTACGCAGCGTACGGTAGTCATCCACCTTATAGAAATTGAAGTCGCCCAGGTACACACTCTCGTCATTGCCGCCGGGGCCATAATCGTCACCGGCGTAAGCGACCTCGCTGTGGGCAATGCCATGGGCTTTGCAGTATTCGTCCAGAGCATGGTACTTGTTATAGGGCTTGGGTGCAAAGTCGAAGGAGGAAGATCCGCCCACGAAGGTCACAAATTCCGGGAAGGTATGCACCACCTCCTGATAGAAAGCACGCCGGCGGGAGCGGTCAGGGTCAAAGGCCAGCTTGTCCTCCTGCTTGGCCTTGGTTCCAAGGAGGGGGAAGGTCACGCAGCCGGAAGCGTGGAACTCCACATTCTCGCCTGCGTACTCAGTGAAGCCGTACTTCTCCCGCAGAGCGGTGATCCGCTCAGAAACACTCTCCCGGTCGCAAGGGACGATGATATCCGCCACGATGTCCAGTTCCTTCGTCTCCGGATTGTAAACGCCCTGCTGCAGGCCGTAGTTGCCGATGACATCAATGGGATAGCCGCCAAGCTGGTTGAAAATACGCATCGCACCGCCGGCGCCCACCATCAAAAGATGATAGTGCTTGCTCAGCTCATTCAAAACCGCGCGGTTCTCCTCCCCAAGGGGGGTCTTATGCTGGGTCAGGGTGCCATCGAGATCGAAGGCAACCAGTTTGATTTCTTTTCTCATATCTGCATTCCTCCGTTTTCATTTTGTTATAATTGTGTTATAATAAAAATGAGCATTTGTGTCAATATTTGGCGGAAGAAACGAAAAAAAATCACTCAACCGATCAGGAGGTCAGTTATGATACAGAGGGATGAACGGCTTGAGCAGATCCGGGAGCTCCTGGATCGGGAGGGCTTTCTCACGGTGGAAGCGCTCAGCCGCCGTTTTTACATCAGCCTTCCCACCGCCTACCGGGACCTGCGGGAGCTGGAAAACCAAAAACTCATCATCCGGGGACAGGGCGGTGCCATGCCGGTGGCCGCAGAGAAGGCCAATCTGCCGCTGGACCTTCGAAAAACCATCAACGCCGCAGCTAAGGACCGCATCGGCCGCCGGGCTGCAGAGCTGCTCCAGCCGGGAAGCGTGATCTTTTTGGACGCCTCCACCACGGCTGCCAGCATGATCGCTCATATGAGAACCGATCTGAATTTGACGGTGCTGACCAATAGTCTGGATACCGCCATGCGTTTGAAGCAGGCAGGCCACCGCACTTACTGTGTGGGCGGCAGCCTGATTGGAAACTCTGTCGCGGTAGGAGGAAAGCTCGCCAGCGATGTGACTGACCATTTTCACATCGACCTGCTCTTCTTTTCCTCTTATGGGGTGGATAGTCATGGCATGATTATCGACACGGAGGATATGGAAAGCACCCTTCGCCGTCACCTTCTCCATAAACCCATCACCAGCGTCTTTCTCTGTGACGCCACAAAATTCGGCAAGAGCTCGGTCTTTCGGATCGCCTCCATTGAGATGGTGGACTATGTTGTTTCCGATGCACCTCTGCCGCCGGACTTTCCCTCGCCACGCCGGGATATTCTGCTGGGATAAATATTCCTTTTATGAAAGGGTGCGCTGCCGCGGCAACGCACCCACTTTTTCAGTCTTCTCTTGCACTATACATGACCTTGCAGGCGTTGACCTCACGGTTTTTCACCTGATCGATCAGGGCGGGAAGGCCATCAATGCCTGTCGTGTGGGAGATCAGATCCTCACAGGTAAAAACCCCCGCATCCATCATCTGGGCCGTGTACTTCCACTCGTTGATGGGCACATTGCCGTAATGGGAATTCCAGATCCCTTTCATGACCACTTCCTTGCGCAGAAGCAGACTGTGGGCCTGCTGGGTGATGGTGGTATCGCCGGCGGGATTTCCCAGCAGAGTGATGGTGCCAAAGCGCTTGATGCAGCGGATGGCGTTTTCCAAGGCACCACTGAAACCGGTACCCTCCACGCAGATATCGGCAAGTTTCCCGTCAAAGGCCTTGCGGGCGGCAGCCTCCACGCTGCCGCTCCGGGAATTGAAGGCCTCAAAGCCATTCTGGCGGGCCAGGTCGCACTTTTCCTCCACCACATCTACCATCAGGATATGACCGGCGCCGGCAATGCGGGCCCAGCGGCCCGCCATGATGCCGATGGGACCTGCGCCGAAGATGACCACATTGGCGCCGGCGAACATCTCGCTCTTGCGCAGCACCGCGTGCTGGGCAACGCAGGCAGGCTCCATCATGGCCAGAGCCTCGTAGGAGATATCGGGATTCTTGGACTCCACGAAATGCCACTTACTGGGGACCAGGCAATACTGGGCGAAGCCGCCATCCC
>JAFOCY010000022.1 GCA_017380995.1 Oscillibacter sp.
AAACGCGAGCGACTGCTGATTTACGTCTTCCAAGGGCGTTTACTACTTTCATGCTCTGCTTAAATTTCGTTTAATGTAAGTGTTGTTGGACGTCTACGCCCGGCTCACGGAGGTGCAGCTATTGAACCGTGAGTTTCCGGAGAAGGGTCTGTTCATCGTCGAAAGTCCCAAGGTTATTGAGCAGGCGCTGGATGGAGGCTATGAGCCGGTCTCCTTTCTTGTGGAAAAGAAGCATCTGGAGACCCAGGCCAAAGATCTCATTGAGCGCTGCGGGGAGCTCCCCGTCTATACCGCGCAGTTCGAGGTGCTGACCCAGCTCACCGGCTTCAAGCTGACCCGCGGTATGCTCTGCGCCATGCGCCGCAGGCCGTTGATGCGTGCGGAGGATATCTGCGCCGGTGTCCGGCGGGTGGCAGTCCTTGAAAATATCATGAACCCCACCAACCTGGGCGCTATTTTCCGTTCCGCTGCCGCGCTGAACATGGATGCTGTCCTCCTGACCCCAGGCTGCGCGGACCCGCTGTACCGCAGGTGCCTTCGCGTCAGCATGGGAACGGTGTTCCAGGTCCCCTGGACCTACCTGGGAGATACCGCCGCCGAGGCGCCCCGGGTGGATCTGGAGCGGCTGCAAGCCATGGGCTTCAAAACGGTTTCCATGGCCCTGCGGGAGGATTCCCTTTCCATCAAGGACCCCCGTTTGGCCGCGGAGGAAAAACTGGCCATCATTCTGGGTACAGAGGGCGACGGCCTGGCCGACTCCACCATCGAAGGCTGCGACTATACGGTCCGCATCCCCATGAGCCACGGAGTCGATTCCCTGAACGTGGCCGCCGCCAGCGCCGTGGCCTTTTTTCAGTTGGGGAGTGAATAACCAAAGAAGCGTGGGCCAAGGCCCACGCTTCTTTACTGATACAGCTTTCGGAAATACCACGCTTACGGTATCACATAAGTACTGCCGTTGATGACCAGTCGATTCTCGGCCTCCCAGTAGATGAACATCCCCTCAAAGGCGCCCCAGGGGCCGGTATAGACCTGCAAAGGCGCTTTCTCCAGTTCCAATAAAAGTAAGTCGATCTTCTCATTCTCAAAATAAACATCTACGAAGGTATCGCCGCCCAAAGCGCCCTGGTCACTGTCGGTCACCACGGCCCGGTATGTACCGCCCGGCGAAGTAACGGTGTTCACCACCGTATTCTGCCCAAAGCCAAACCATACCAGCGCGATAAACCAGGCCGGTAAAACCAACGCAGCGAAAATGACCAGCGATATCCCCTTCAAAACGGCGGGCTTCACTGTCTTCAGCATGGCAGCAAGCGCAAAAGCCGCGCACACAGCGGCAGCTCCCGTTACAACTATGGATCTGCTCTGAATCATATGAAAATAAAGTCCAAGGGCTGTCAATGGCACCATCAGTGCAAGAAGAACAGCCGCTGACCGCTTCGTCTCCCCCGCCTTGGCCATCAGGCGGCAGCACAACAGGCAAAACACAATTCCAAAAATGACTGCCTGCACAGGATAAGCGCGAACCACAGTCCGATACCCCGCCGCCCCGGCAGCGATCTCCAGTCCGGGCAGGAAAATCACCAGAGCAAACAGCACCACGGCTATCGGGTCTTTTCTTTTCATTCCGCTCCCTCCTGTCCTCATTTTTCATTCAGCATATCATAAAGGAGCAGCTTTGGATAGCAGAAAGCGCGGGTTTTGGCCCACGCGCCTTTGCTCATAAGAGTCAATTACATCAAAGGATCTCTGCTTTGTATCGAAATCAAACAACTCAGAAATTTGAGCAAATGTAATCACAAAATCGCCACCTTTTTCTTTAATTCTACCATGTATTCATAAAAACGCAAGAAATGACAGGGGCATACACCCCTGTCATACGTTTTTATTGGTCCGTCGCAATACTTGAAACGATCCGGTGCATTTCCTCTTCGCTGCGGGCATTGTGCGCCTTGTCCAGAATTTTTTGCTTTTCTTCCTCACTCATGGCAGAGTAGGCCGCCATGGCAGGCTCATTCATGGCAAGGGCCATGCCAAAGCCGATGGGTACTTTATAAAAATCCATGTTTTTCCTCCGTTATTCCGCCGCGGTCAGCATAGTCTCCATGGAAATTCCATATCCTTTACAAGGATCATTCAAAAGAACGTGGGTCACGGCACCCACCAGCCTGCCATTCTGGAGAATCGGGCTGCCGCTCACGAGTGATTGTCATTAGGGACAACAATTTTTAGACGCACTTCATTTCGCCGGACATTCTTCCATCAGATTTCCCTTGAAATCAATCTTGTAATAATTGTTTTCCCAGTCAAAAAGTTCAATTGCATCATCAAGGATGACAAATGGTTTTTTTGTTGACTGCGTAACAAATATATCTTTGCCCGAAAAAGTCCATTGTTTTTCAAGCATATCATTCAACATAGTTATTTCAATTTCACCGTAGATGACATAGCCTTTCTGGATTCTGAAAATCCCGAAATTGCTGCCAAAACTATCTATTCGCTTAACCTCTGCAAGTGTTTCGCCAAGAACATCAATCTTTATCAAGAAATCGTCCTGCAACACCAAAAGACTTCTATCTTCAAGAACAGCGCAGTCGCTGTCGCAACTTAAATAGCTACCAATGAGGGCGATTCTATATCTGCGATAGCCTAAGTCAATCAAAATCGAAAAGGTCTTTGATAAATCATTTCTCCTCAAATTAGAAGGATTCATGACTACATCATAGTATTTATTGTCAGGTGAACCAATGGTATATGTATCATCGATACTTATATTGACAGTACAAATCTTATTATCAAGAATCACGATATCCTTCCTCCAACTTTGATAATAACACTATATCATTTGTAAAGAAAAAATGATAGGGGCATTTGCCCCTATCAAGCTCTTATGATGCTGCGTCCAGCATATTCTCTATAAAGATCCCGTAACCTCTCGTCGGGTCGTTTACCAGCACATGGGTCACCGCTCCCACTAGTTTCCCATCCTGAATAATGGGACTGCCGCTCATGCCCTGGACGATGCCGCCAGTGGTGTCCAGGAGCTCACGGTCCTTTACCGAGATCACCAGATCCCGGCCGTCGGCAGCGTTCTTGCAGACCTTTAAAATTTCGATCGCATACTCCTGCGTTGTGTCTCCTTCTACATTGGAGCGGATGACTGCCTTACCGGGGACTGCTGCGCCAACGGGGACCGCCTTCCCCGCCGCATAATCTCCGTCCTCCAAAACGCCGAAGACCCCCGCCGCGGTATTGGCGGTAAGTCCCCCAAGCTCTGAAGACAAGTCAAAGTCTCCCCGCAGCTCTCCGGCGCTGCCTACGGTTCCCTTTTTGACCGCTTTTACGGTAGAGGGCAAAATGGTGCCCCTCATAAAGGGCATCAGTTGGTTGGTATCCACATCCGTGATGCCGTGGCCCAGGGCGCCGAATTCGCCCGTCTGAGGGTCATAATAGGTCATGGTGCCGATGCCCGCCATGCTGTCCCGGACCCAGGCGCCAATGCAGTTGACGCCCTGTTCATTGGCCTCCGGGACGACCTGCAGCGTCATGGAATCTCCCTCTCGGCAGACTTCCAGTTCCGTGGTCCCCTCGGTTTTTTGCAAAAGGGACTGAAACTGCTCCGTAGAGGTAACGGCGGTGCCTCCGCACTCCACGATGACGTCCCCCGTCTTCAGTCCGCAGCTTTTGGCCGGGGAGCCGCCCTCCGTCAGCTTCACCACCACGATGCCCCGGGAGAACAGCTTGATCCCCACCGTGTGTCCCACAGGCACCAGCATCCGCGGACTCATTTCTTCTGCCCCGGCCCGGAGGCTGCCGCACAGCGCCAGGGCCATGCAAAAGGCGGCGGCACTTCGCCCGAAACATCGCGCTTTTCGGAAACGCTCATACAAAAAGATCACCCCTTCTTCAAAATTTGCCGCGTTTCTGAACGTTTTTACGCGGCAGCACTATCATGTGCCGTATGGCAGCATTGAAGCCGGGCCAAATCGTGGCGCATCCGCCAAGGAAATTTGGGACAAAAGCCGTATCATGAGGAAAAGCAAAAACTCCCAGGCAAAAGCCTGAGAGTTTTTGAAAAATTTGATTTGAACTTACTGACGGTTGAAGATCTTGAAGATATCGTCAAAGGGATCGGGCTCTTCCGCCTCGGGCTCTGCCTGGGGGATATCCTCCTCGACCAGGTGCTTGAGGCCCTCGGGAGCTGCCTGCTTAGGAGCGGCAACAGGGGCCTTAATGGCAGAATCCACCTTCTCAAAGCCGGTGGCAATGACGGTAACGCGAATCTCGTCGTCCATAGTCTCGTCGAAGGTAGCGCCGAAGATGGTGAGGGCGTCGGGATGGACGGCCTGCTGGACCAGGGATGCGGCCTGCTCCACTTCTTCCAGACCGATATCCATGGAACCGGTAATATTGATCAGGATGCCCTTTGCGCCCTCGATGGAGGTCTCCAGCAGGGGGCTGGAGATGGCCAGCTTTGCGGCCTCCTCGGCCTTGCCCTTGCCGGCGGCGCGGCCAACACCCATATGGGCCATGCCGGCGTTCTTCATGATGGCGGTAACGTCCGCGAAGTCCAGGTTGATAAAGCCGGTGTTGCGGATCAGGTCAGAGATGGACTGCACAGCCTGGCGCAGCACATCGTCAGCGATCTCAAAGGCGTTGGCAAAGGTGATCTTCTGGTCGGTGGCGTACTTCAGCCGCTCATTGGGGATGATGACCAGGGAGTCCACCTTCTCCTTCAGCTCGTTGATGCCGGACTCTGCGGCGCGCATACGCCGGGGGCCCTCAAAGCCAAAGGGCTTGGTCACAACGCCAACAGTCAGGATGCCCATTTCCTTGGCGATCTCGGCAACGATGGGAGCGCCGCCGGTGCCGGTGCCGCCGCCCATGCCGGCAGCGATGAACACCATATCCGTATCTTCCAGAGCCTTGGCGATCTGGGCACGGCTCTCCTCAGCGGCCTTGCGGCCCACCTCGGGATCGGCGCCGGCGCCCTTGCCGTGGGTCAGCTTCTCGCCGATCTGGATCTTATAAGTAGCGCTGGACACGTTCAGTGCCTGCTTGTCCGTATTCACGGCCACAAAATCGACGCCCTTAGCGCCGGTGCTGACCATGCGGTTGACAACGTTGTTGCCGCCGCCGCCCACGCCGATGACCTTAATATTGACAACAGTATCGGGACCGGTTTCCAATCCAAATGCCATAATGGTGCCTCCTGCAATGTATTGATGAGAAAGGGACAAGCCCTTCTTGTGCGCATATGGTTGCCATAATAATAGTAAACCCATTGTATGATACTTTTGCCTTTCGGTCAAGTGTCCGTTTTTGTTTTCGATGGGATTTTCCAAAAAAATTAAAGAGCGTCCCAACTACTGTTCCCGATCCTTGCACCCCCAGGCAAAATCCGGTATAATGATCTAAAAGAGCATCCATCCCACCGGGCCCGGGACTTACGATCTCCGGGCCAGATACTATGGCCCCGTCATCGGCCGCTTTACCCAGCAGGACCCCCACTGGAACGTAGGCAACATGATCTACG
>JAFOCY010000143.1 GCA_017380995.1 Oscillibacter sp.
GGACGCAAAGAAAGAAACAAATCTGCCCGACACTTTTGAAGAATTCGGAGAAATGCCTTTTGACCGAGGAGAAAAGGTCAAGCAGGCCGAAGAGATCTATGGCATGATTAAAGATGGACACAGTAACGCCGAGATTCTAGAGAAGTTTCCTTCCGCTATGACGAAGCTGGGCCACCTTGAACAGACCCGCCAGACGATTCTGGAAGACCTCTACAAAAAGGAATTTCGTGAGTTAGATGTGACCTATCTTTATGGTGAAGCAGGAACAGGCAAGACCCGAAGCGTCATGGAGAAGTACGGTTATGAAAACGTCTACCGTATCACGAATTACCAGCATCCCTTTGATGGTTACAAAGGTCAGAATGTCATTGTATTTGAGGAATTTCGGGGCAATCTTCCAATTTCTGAAATGCTCAATTATCTGGACGGCTACCCTTGTATGCTGCCCTGCCGTTATGCGGATAAAGCGGCTTGCTATACGAAGGTGTATCTCATCTCCAATGTACCGTTGGATCAGCAATATCCCATGATTCAAACGGAGCAGCCCAAGACCTGGAATGCATTGAAACGGCGCATCCACAACATCTATGAGCTGTTCCCTGATGACACCGCCACCCCCTTTGACTGAAAAGCGAGGTGGGCAGATGCTGAACAAATACCCTGATGTTCTCACCGTGGAACAATTGGCCCAAGTGCTGGGCGTCGGAAAGAACTCTGCCTACAAACTGGTGAATAATCGAGTAATAGGGCACGTTAAAGTTGGAAAAAAGACGCTGATTCCCAAAGCCTGCGTCATTGATTATTTAGAATCCGCCCGATATAATGTAAAGATGTGAGGTTTGTAATGGCAGGCAATCTCTAACTGTCGAAAGGAGTAATTATGACAGGAAGCCTGCAAGTAAAACGTGGTAAATTCCATATCGTCTTGAATACTTATGACAAGGATGGCAAGCGAAAGCTCAAATGGATTTCCACTGGCTTGGAAGTTCGCGGAAACAAGAAGCTGGCGGAGCAGATGCTTCGTGATACGCTGCGGGAATACGAAGCAAAAGAACGATTGGTCGGAAGGGATATGTTATTCAGTGACGCTGTTCGCTGCTGGCTGAAAGAATCTGCTGTGCGTGTGGATGCGGTTACGCTGCAAGGATATACCACCCTTGCAGAAGGTCATATCCTGCCGTACTTTGATGCTTTGGGCGTCAAGCTGATGAACGTTGACCGCCGCACGCTCCAGACATATCTGGATGAAAAGGCCACTAACGGACGGAAGGATGGAAAGGGAGGACTTTCCCCTCGCTCTCTCCGGCTCCATAAAAACGTCCTGTATCAGACACTGAAAACGGCCCAGCGGGATAACATGATTCTTAACAATCCCTGTGAACTGGTGGTGCTGCCGAAGAATGACCGTCATGAAGCGAAGTTTTATAGTTCCGAGCAGGTCAACACGCTGTTGGATGCCTGCCGGGATGATGGTCTTTACCCGCTCATTCGTCTGACCGCCGTTTACGGCCTGCGCCGCAGCGAGGTACTTGGCTTGAAGTGGGACAGCGTGGATTTTGACAATGACACTCTGACCATCAAGCACACAGTCTCCAAGGTAACGGAGGTCGTGGAGAAGGACAAGACCAAGAACAGCAGCAGTCACCGGGGCTATCCTTTGCTGCCTGGTATTCGTGAAATGCTGCTGCAACTGCGTCGCAGGGAAAAAGAAAATCGCCGCCTGTTCGGCAGCGAGTATCATCAAAATGACTATATCCTGAAATGGGATGATGGACGGCCTTTTTCTCCTGACTACGTCAGCCACCACTTCAGCACCCTTTTGAAAAAGTACGATTTGCCCCATATCCGTTTCCATGAACTTCGCCATAGCTGCGCCAGTATCCTTATCAACCAGGGAGCAACCTTGAAGGACGTACAGGACTGGCTGGGACACCGCAATATCAGAGTGACCGCCGATACATATTCCCATGTGGACGTGAACCGCAAGCAGGGAATCGCAAGTATGATGGCAAATCAAGTCCATGGATAAGTGTTAGACAAATTGTTAGACATGGCCGCTTTTTCAATCGTCAGAGAAAAAGAAAAAACCTCGTAACCATTGCGGTTACAAGGTTTTTCTATGGTGGAGATAAGCGGGATCGAACCGCTGACCTCTTGAATGCCATTCAAGCGCTCTCCCAGCTGAGCTATACCCCCAGGTCATTCCCGGTCGGAACATTTGATAGTATAGCAGGGTATCTGCCCATTGTCAACACCTTTTTTTGTTTTTCTAATTTTTTTTACTTATCGGCCTGACTGTCCTTCATCAGTACCTGCATCATAGCGTGATAGGTCTGCTCGGGAGCCGCCAGAAAACGGTTTTGCAGCATCTTTGCCATGTCTTCCCGGACTGCCATGAGCTGCAAACTCATGATATTCCCCGCGTCATCATCCAGAGACATCTGCACTGTGTATGTTCCATTGGGCCGCTTTTCCACATTAGAGCGCACCTGACTCTTCCGGCGGAGCTTCCGGTTGCATACATCCAATCCCTTGTCGCACTCCAGGCGGACGGAATACGCCAAACTGCTCTCGCAGATCTCGCTGTTGCGCAGTCCCTTATCGGTGATGGCGTAGAGACCCTCCTTTTTTGTCAGGTGTCCAGTTTCAACCAGGTCATCCATGCAGGCCGAAAAGGCAAAATAGTTTACACCATCATCGCACATGGCAAGGTCCAAAATCACATCAAAAGTCACCGGTTCAATGAGGCGGGCCGTAATATAGAGGATCAAAAATTTCAATTCCAGTTCATCGTGGATAAAACCGTGGCTTTCCATAAAAGCACCTCCGGGGCATCTATTTTTCCACTATTATTATACTCTATTTTCCCCGGAACGTACAGGGGAAAAACGCGAAAAATGGCGGATTTTGCCTTGACGCACCTTCTCCCTCCCTGTATGATGAAGACAGAAACAAATGAAAGGCGGCGACCCTATGAAAAAACGGATCCTCGCGGTGCTTCTGGCCCTGTGCTGTCTCCCCTGCCTCACCGGCTGCGGAGAAAAGGAGGCGCCTGCCGTATCCACTCCTCCCCCGGCAGCATCCTCTGTGGTCCAGCCGGAACCGGAGCCCATCGTTAAGCCGGAACCCGAACCGGAGCCGGAACCGGAACCCGAACCGGTGTATGTGCCCAGCGGCACCAACCCGCTGACGGGTCTTCCCATGGAAGAGGAGTATGAGGATCTTCGCCCCATTTCCATTATGCTCAATAACAGCAAGGATGCTCAGCCCCAGCTTGGTGTCAGCCAGGCGGACATCATCTATGAGATCCCTGCCGAAGGCGGTATCCCCCGTATGCTGGGCGTTTTCCAGACAGTGGAGGGTGTGGAGACCATCGGCAGCGTCCGCTCCTCCCGCCCCTATTACATTGAAGCGGCCCTGGGCCACGACGCTATCTATGTCCACGCCGGCGGCAGCTTTGACGCCTACGAGGACCTTGCCAACTGGGGCGTTGCCAACATGGACGGTGTCCACGGCGGCAAAGACGCCCAGGCCTTTTGGCGGGATAGTAACCGCAAAGCAAACCTGGGTTACGAACATAGCCTGGTGACCTCCGGTGAAAAGATCCTGGAATATCTCACCAACGGACCCTACCGCACCACCCACAAGGAGGGCTATGCCTATCCCCAGACCTTCGTGGAGGACGGCACTCCCGCCAGCGGTACGGACGCCAGCCAGGTTACGGTGAAATTCTCCAACTACAAAACCGGCACCTTTGACTATGACGCTGAGACTGGACTCTATCTGGTGAGCCAGTACGGCAAAGCCCATACCGACGGCAATACCGGCGAGCAGCTGGGCGTCACCAACCTCCTGGTGCTGGAAACCGCCATCTCCATCATCTCCGGAGACACCGAGGGCCGCCTGAACGTTCGCATGACGGGCAGCGGTAAGGGCACCTTCTTCTGCGGCGGCAAGGCTGTGGAGATCCAGTGGAGCAAGGCGGACCGTTCTTCTCCCTTTACCTACTCCCTTGCCGACGGCACGCCCCTGCCCCTGGGCCAGGGCAAGAGCTATGTGTGCATCATCTCCCCCAAGTCCAGTACCCTTACCTACAATTAAAAATGGCAGCAGCCAAGACGCACCCGGAATCGGGTGCGTTCTTTTTTCACCTCCTGCCGCCGGGCGCATACACTGGATTGAAAGAGTCCTTCTTTCGCTACTTAAATTAGGAGGTATCATCAATGCCTGATAAAGTCCTGCCCGGTCCCGTGGAGGGCCCCGACGGCATCCGCGAGGCGGTGTGTATCCATACAAAAAAGATCTACGACTCCTGCCGAGATAAGGATTGCATCGAAGACCTGCGCTTTTACCCCAAGAAGCAATACGTGGACGTCATCAACCGGGCCCTATCGGTGAAAAGCGGTACTGCCCAACTCCTCTATGTCTACGTGGACGTGGAGCCCGTCAGCTTTAATCGGGGCTTCTACAGCGTGGATATGCGGTTTTTCTACTCCGTTACCCTCCAGGCCTACCTCAGCAGCCCCGCGCCTGTGACCATCGAGGGCCTGTGTGTCTTTGATAAGAGGGCCATCCTCTTTGGCAGCGAGGGCAGCGCCAAGATCTTCTCCTCCGAGGCCCGCACCGGGGAACCGGATCTCCAGCTCATGCGCAAGAGCAATCTGCCTGTTGCCGTGGTGGAGGCAGTGGAACCTCTGGTGCTGGACGCCCGGCTGGTGGACCAGTGCCGCGGCCGTGACCGGGACTGCGAGCTGTGCGAGGTCCCCAGCTTCGTCAGCAGCTGCTTTGGCGGCGAGCTTTCCAGCGGCGGTGAAGACCGGCGAATTTACGTCACCCTCGGTCAGTTCTCCATTGTCCGTCTGGAACGGGATTCCCAGCTGCTGATCCCCGTGTACGACTACTGTATGCCGGAAAAGGAGTGCTCCTGCGGCGTTACCGGCTGCGAAGATCCCTGCGGCGTCTTCCGCAGCATCCACTTCCCCGTAGGGGAGTTTTTCCCTCCCAACACCGTAACCGCCACTACACCGGACAGCTACGAAAGCGCCCGCTGCTGCTTTTGCGGCAAATAAATAAAATACAGGGGCGGCCAATGGCCGCCCCTGCGCTTTACGGCAGAATCCTTATTTCCATATCTTCCAGCAGTTTTTCCCGGAGGACAATGCGCCACTCCAGATCCTCAGGCAGTTCAAAATAGAGGGAAGAGATGGCCGTACGGGGCTCGTGCTCCTTCCCCATCCGCACAATCGGCCCTACAGCGGAGGACAACACTGCCACCGGTCCGTCATCCGTTTGCTTCCTGACCTTATCTCCCTGGCTGCGATCCAGGACCCGAAGGGCCTCCCGCGGCAGATCAGGGGTAACGGTATAGCGCATCGCCAGATAGGTGCGGGGATATTCGCAGCCTTCCCGGGCTGTCTCCGGTAGTTCCTGTTTTTCTGTTTCAATCACTGTCAAGGCGTGTACCTTACCGGACAGCGGATGGTGAAAGGATTCTTCCCGGCCTTCCTTTGCTCCCTCAAATCGTCCGGCAGTGAAGGAAACAGGCCGTGCCTCCAGACACAAAGACAGCTCCCGCAGTTCCTGCGGTCCCTCCTGGCCCTCCCAGGGGAAATAGATCCGCGTGAAGCTCCAGGGGCTCTCCTTGTTCAAACCGTAATGTTCCAGTAGTCTCCGGGCTGCCGCGCTGTTCTTCCAGCCATCCCAGGCGCAGGAGTCGGGAAACCAACCGTTGCCCTGCGCGCGGCTTTCCCGCAGCAACGTCCCGTTGCATCGAAGCGCTGCCCGGACATCTGCCCTAAGGGGATTTTCTCGCTGGCTCAGTTCCCGCAGTTCTTCACTCATGCGGTCCGGATGGAGCTCATAGGGAAGCCACTTTTCAATAAAGGCCTTCACTTCCCCAATATCCCCACGCACGCAAAGATCCATCACCAGGCCCTTTTCACAAAGGTATACCGCAGGAAGATACCAGGTTTGCTTTCCCCAGGAAAAGGTCTTGTTTATCGGCACTTCCCTGCCGGGCTGCTCCTCGTGATGGCTGCCGGGCTCATAATAAACATTCCATTCCATAGCCCTGTCCCTGTCTTTTAAAGCGTCTCCAGCCAAGCCTTCAACTCCTCAAAGCCGCCATGGGGCCACTGTGCGATATCCTGCCCGCTGCGGTTCAGGAGACAAGGCGTCAGCAAAAAGGTTTTAAAGCCAAGCTTCCCTGCCACCATATCCTCATCCACATCGTTGCCGATCATTGCGCATTCTTCGGCCTTGCAGCCCAGCTTATCCAGGATCTCCTGGTAGTAAGCCAGGTTGGGCTTACAGAAAGAAGAATTCTCATAGGTGGTGTAGTAATCAAAATCCTCCGGTTCCAACCCCGCCCAGCGGATCCGGTTTTCCGTAGCCATGTGGGGAAACAGGGGATTGGTGGCCAGAACTACCCGGCATCCCCGGGTCTTGAGGTCTTTTACCACCCCGGCAGTCTCGGGCGCGAACCCGCAGGCCTCCCTGGCCTTGTGGAACCCTGTATCATAAAAGACGGCAAAGGTGGACTCGTCTGCCCGGACATCCCTTCCCACTCCTGCGGAGAATACCTCCCAGAAGACCTCCTCATTGGTACGGCTGCCATCGTTTTTCACCATGGCTCCGGTACCTTGCCAAAGGGATTGGACCAAAGCCGCGGGATCGTAACCATAAGGGGCCATGTGGGCTGCAAGGCCCTTGGTGTAGATCTTGACGAAAGCCTCCTGATCCATGGGCAGGAGGGTCCCATCTAAATCAAAGAAAATAGTTTTAATCGGCATAACAGGTTCCTTTCCGCTGAATAAAATGATATAATTTTTTATTATCCTACTGCTTTTTTCGCAAGAGGTCAAGAAGGGATGGAACCTGATATGGATAAACATTTGCTTTTCAGTGCCCTCACAAAAGCTATCTCCGGCTTTTTACTGCTGGCCGCTTTGCTTTTTCTCCCTGCGGGAACTGTTCACTGGTTCAATGCGTGGCTCCTGATGGCGGTCTTGTTTCTTCCTATGCTGGTTCTGGGTGTCTTTCTGCTGTGGAAAAGTCCTGAACTCCTTCGAAAGCGACTGAACACTGGCGAAAAGGAACCTATACAGCGAAAAGTCATCCTGGGAAGCGTGTTCATGTTCCTGGGAGGATTTCTGGCGGCAGGATTCAGCTTCCGCTGGGAAGTGTGGCTGCTGCCCCGGCAAGTCTCGCTGGCCGCTGCTGTCCTGTTCCTTCTCGGCTACGGCCTTTATGCCCGGGTATTGGTGGAAAACCAATGGCTCTCCCGGACAGTAGAGGTCCAGGAAGGGCAATCCGTCATCTCAACAGGTCTCTATGCCGTTGTCCGTCACCCCATGTACACCGCCACGGTACTGCTGTTCCTCTCCATGCCTTTGGTGCTGGGCTCCATGGTTTCCTTCTGTTTCTTCCTCCCTTACCCCATCCTCATTGCCAAACGCATTGAAAACGAGGAAGAAGTTTTGACAAATGGACTTCCCGGCTACAGCGCATACAAAGAGCGGGTGACTTATCGCCTCTTCCCCTTTGTGTGGTAAAGATAAAAAGTGCCTGAAGCTTTCGCTTCAGGCACTTTTTTTGAAGATATTGGGGATCGAAATTACTTGATCTCGACCTTGGCGCCAGCCTCTTCCAGCTTCTTCTTCAGCTCCTCGGCCTCGTCCTTGGACACAGCCTCCTTCAGGGTCTTGGGAGTACCCTCGACGGTAGCCTTAGCCTCAGCCAGGCCCTGGCCGGTGATCTCACGGACAACCTTGATGACCTTGATCTTGGCAGCAGCGTCGAAGCCAGCCAGGACAACGTCAAACTCGGTCTTCTCCTCAGCAGCGGGAGCAGCAGCGGCAGCGGGAGCAGCCATAGCAGCGGCGGAAACGCCGAACTCTTCCTCCAGAGCGTGGACCAGCTCGGACAGCTCCAGAACAGTCAGACCCTTGATCTCTTCGAGCAGGGCAGTGATCTTCTCAGACATTGTAATTGCCTCCTAAAAGTAAATTTTTAAAAAATTTGTGTTGTGCCGACGAATTACTCGGCAGCGGGTGCCTCTTCGGCGGGAGCGCCCTTCTGCTCGGCGATCTGCTTCAGAACGACGGCCAGGCCAGTGATGGGAGCCAGCATGGTACCCAGGAACTGAGCCTGCAGGACGGGCAGTGCGGGGATGGAAGCCAGAGCGTTGATGGTGTTCAGGTCGACAACCTTGCCGTCCATGAAGCCACCCTTGATCTCGAACTTACCGTTGAGCTTCTTGGCGTAGTCGGCCATGACGCGGGCGGGAGCCACGGGATCATCGCACAGAGCCAGAGAAGTGGTACCGTTCAGAACGCCATCCAGCTCGCTGAGGCCGTTGTTGTTGAAAGCAAAGCGCAGCAGGGTGTTCTTCACGACTGCATAGTCAATGCCATTCTCACGGCACTCCTTACGCAGAGCGGTATCTTCCTCAACGGTAATACCCTTGTAGTCCACCAGCACACCAGCGGTAGCCTTCTGAACCTTCTCGGTCAGCTCGGCAACGATAGCCTGCTTTTCGGACAGGACCTTTGCGTTAGGCATATTAGGATTCACCTCCATTGGAATTGTAGGTGCGTTCAAAAAAACCGTCCTTGTGACGCAAAGACACAAGGACGGAGTAAAAATCATGGAAATTTACTATCCTCGGCAGGACTTACGGGTTCATCACCCACCTGCTGTCTTTGGAACGCAACTAGTATTATATTCAAGCAGTGGCCAAAAGTCAATACTTAAATAACGATTTTTCAAACTTTTTCGCAAAAGTTTGAATCATTTTCGGCAGGACATGCGCCTGCCGAAAATACCCCGACTCAGCCGCCTTGGGCGGCGTGCACCAGTGCGCACACTGGTGAGGGGGGATCTAAAGGGGGGACGAAGTCCCCCTCTTTAAATAAATTAGACGAGCTTAGCGGTGTTCATCTTGACGCCGGGGCCCATGGTGGAAGCGGCGACGCAGCTGCGGATATACTGACCCTTGGCAGCGGCGGGCTTGGCCTTCACGATAGCACCCATCAGAGCGTTGTAGTTCTCCACCAGCTTCTCGGGGCCAAAGGAGACCTTACCGATGGGGCAGTGGATGATGTTGGTCTTGTCGAGACGATACTCGATCTTACCGGCCTTGACTTCCTTGACAGCCTTGGCAACGTCGGGAGTGACGGTACCGGCCTTGGGGGAGGGCATCAGACCCTTGGGGCCCAGGACCTTACCCAGACGGCCAACAACGCCCATCATGTCGGGGCTGGCAACAACGACGTCAAATTCGAACCAGTTTTCCTTCTGGATCTTCTCGACCATGTCCATATCGCCAACGTAATCTGCGCCGGCCTCGCGGGCAGCGTCAGCCTTGTCGCCCTTGGCGAAGACCAGGACGCGGACGGTCTTGCCGGTGCCGTGGGGCAGCACGATGGCGCCACGGACCTGCTGATCAGCGTGACGGGAGTCAACGCCGAGCTTGACGTGCAGCTCAACGGTCTCGTCGAACTTGGCACTGGCGGTCTTGCAAATGAGAGCCATGCCCTCAGCAGCCTCGTACTGAACGCTACGATCGATCTGCTTGGCGCTCTCCTGATATTTCTTGCCTCTAAACAATGTTACTTCCTCCTCATAGTGGTTCTTCGGAATTACTCCTCCCACTGTATAGAGCGGTTGTTTATCCGCTCTGCTGGTTGAAATTGTTGTTAAATATTAGTCGCCAACGACGACGCCCATGGAACGGGCGGTACCGGCGATCATGCTCATAGCAGACTCCAGGCTGGCTGCGTTGAGGTCCTTCATCTTGATCTCAGCGATCTTCTGAATGGAAGCCTTGGAGATGGTGGCGACCTTGGTCTTGTTGGGGACGCCGGAACCAGACTCGATGTTGCACTCCTTCTTGATCAGGACGGCAGCGGGGGGAGTCTTGGTGATGAAGGAGAAGGAACGGTCAGAGTACACAGTGATGACGACGGGGATGATCATGCCCATGTCATTCTTGGTACGCTCGTTGAACTCCTTGGTGAAAGCGGCAATGTTCACGCCGTGCTGGCCCAGAGCGGGACCAACGGGGGGGGCGGGAGTTGCCTTGCCTGCGGGGATCTGCAGTTTTACATAACCAGTAATCTTCTGTGCCACGGAGTAGCACCTCCTAAAATATAGATGTGGTGTCGGGCTTTTGCCCGGTTTTGGCGGGGCCTCTCAGCCCCTCCCACTTTCGGCGAAACGTTCGCCGTGCCGGCGCCATAGCGGCGCATTGCTTGTTTTGTCAGTCCTGAATGACTTCGACCTGGTCCAGCTCCAGTTCCACGGGAGTCTCGCGGCCAAACATGGAGACCATAACGCTCACGCGGTTCTTCTCGGGCTCGATCTCCTCCACAACGCCGTTGAAGCTTGCGAGGGGACCATCCACGATCCGAACGTGGTCGCCCACGTTGTAGCGCACGACGATCTCGTGCTTTTCCATGCCCATAGCCAGCACTTCCTCCTCAGAGAGGGGGATGGGCTTGTTGGCGGAACCGACGAAGCCGGTGACGCCGCGCACGTTGCGCACCAGGTGCCAGGCCTCGTCCGTCATGACCATTTTGATCAGCACATAGCCGGGGAAGACCTTGCGCTCCACTTCCTTCATGGAGCCGGAGTCGGTGACCTCGGTCACAGTCTCCATAGGGATCTCCATACGCAGGATCAGGTCCTGCATATTGCGGCCGTTGACGAACTTCTCGATGCTGGTCTTGACGGCGTTCTCATAGCCGGAATAGGTATGGATTACATACCACTTCGCGCTCTCTGCCATACTGTTCTCCTTAACCGAAG
Source organism: Oscillibacter sp. (assembly GCA_017380995.1). GTDB lineage: Bacteria > Bacillota > Clostridia > Oscillospirales > Oscillospiraceae > Oscillibacter. The sequence goes on from JAFOCY010000143.1 coordinate 10,810, forward strand.
AAATTCAGGATAATCTGGACGGCGGAAACCGCCACGAAATCGAAAATCCAGATGCAGGCGCCAATGCCCAGGGAGCAGAGGAGCACGGTGCCGGTATTCTTGGCAACGGTCTTCTTGCTGGGCCAGACGACCTTCTTCAGTTCGCTTTTCATCTCGCGGAACCAAAGGCCGCGATCCTTCTTCTTTTCTTCTGCCATTTGCTTACACGCCTTTCTAATTACTTGGTCTCGGTGTGGGTCGTGTGCTTCTTGCAGAAGCGGCAATACTTCTTCAGCTCAAGCTTGTCCGGGGTGTTCTTCTTGTTCTTCATGGTATTGTAGTTTCTCTGCTTGCACTCGTTGCATCTCAAAGTGACTTTAACGCGCATTTAACGGCACCTCCTTATTAGATTGGTATCAAGTCCCGGCAACGCCGGGGATACCGACTGCCTCCCTGCATTTGGAAAGGGCGTTGCTGGCCATGGCAGAAAAGCGAAAATGCGCACGACAACAAAGCCCCTTTTTCACAGGTAAGATA
>JAFOCY010000144.1 GCA_017380995.1 Oscillibacter sp.
AGGACCGGGAATCAAAGGGCTTGAGGTCCTCGATGCCCTCGCCAACGCCTGCAAGCTTCACGCTCACGCCCAGCTCCTTGGCGATGGCCACCACGATGCCGCCCTTAGCGGTACCGTCCAGCTTCGTGAGGACGATGCCGGTAAGGCCCGCCGTCTCCTTGAACTGCCGGGCCTGGATGAGGCCGTTCTGGCCGGTGGTGGCGTCCAGCACCAGCAGGGTCTCCCTTGCGGCGCCGGGACACTCCCGGTCGATGATCTTGGAGAGCTTAGAAAGCTCTGCCATGAGGTTTGCCTTGTTGTGCAGGCGTCCTGCGGTGTCGCACAGCACAACATCCACATTCCGGGCCTTGGCGGCCTGGAGGGCGTCAAAGAGCACCGCGCCGGGGTCCGCGCCCTCGTGCTGGCGGATGATCTCGCAGCCGGCACGCTGGGCCCAGATCTCAAGCTGGTCCGCCGCGGCGGCGCGGAAGGTATCGCCGGCGCAGAAGAGGACCCGCTTGCCCTCCTTCTTCAGCTGATAGCCAAGCTTACCGATGGAGGTGGTCTTGCCCACGCCGTTGACGCCGATAAAGAGGATGACGGAGGGCTTGGTAGAAAGGTCCAGCGCGGTATCGCTGACGGCCATCTCCTCCATCAGGACCTCCCGCAGAGCCTGACGGACCTCGTCCTGGCCCCGAAGGCCTTCCTTTTTCACACGCTTGCGCAGCTTCTCCACGGCTTCCACCGCCGTGTCAAGGCCCAGGTCTGCCAGGATAAGGGTCTCCTCCAGCTCCTCGAAAAATTCCTCGTCCGCCTCGGAGAAGGAGGAAAAGAGGTTGGATGTGATCTTTTTCAGTTTATCAAAAAAGCCCATAAGTGCCTCCTATTTTTGATGATTTTCGCCGCGACATGCGCGTGGCGAAAATACCTTGACCCAGCCGCCTTGGGCGGCGTTCACCAGTCCGCAGACTGGTGGGGGGGGAATCTAAAGGGGGGACCTGTCCCCTCTTTACTTACTTGATCTTTAACTCTTTGGCCATATCATTGAGATTGATGGTCAAAATCTTGGATACACCCTGCTCCTGCATGGTGACGCCGTAGAGGACGTCCGCCTCCTCCATGGTGCCCCGACGGTGGGTGATGACGATGAACTGCGTCTTTCCCGCGAGAGTCCGCATATAGCGGGCGTAGCGGGTGACGTTGGCGTCGTCCAGGGCGGCCTCGATCTCGTCCATCACGCAGAAGGGCGTGGGATGGATCTTCAAAATGGAGAAGTACAGGGCGATGGCCACAAAGGCCTTCTCGCCGCCGGAAAGGAGGGAGATGGTCTTGAGGGTCTTGCCCGGGGGCTGGGCCTTGATCTCAATGCCGCAGCCTAAGATATCCTTCTCGTCCTCCAGCTCCAGCTTGGCGGTGCCGCCGCCAAAGAGCTCGGTAAAGGTGGTCTCAAAGCTCTGGGAGAGGAGCTTGAACTGCTCGGCAAAGATCACGGTCATGCGCTCTGTGATCTCGCCGATGATGCGCTCCAGCTCTCCCTTGGCCTTTTCCACGTCGTTTCGCTGCTCGGAGAGGTAGGTATAGCGGGTGTTCACCCGCTCGAACTCCTCGATGGCGCCGATGTTGGGGGTGCCCAGGGCGGAAATGGCGCGCTTGAGCTCGCCGATGCGGCGGGTAGCCTTGGAAATGCTCTCCAGCTCCATGCGCTGCTGCTGGGCATCGGAATGGCTGAGCTCGTAATGCTCCCAAAGCCGGTCCAAGATCTGCTTTTCCTCCATGGCCCCGGTGGCGATCTTCTGCTCCAGGCGGCTGACGGCGCGCTCCAGATTCAAGAAGGTCTCGTTCATGTCCTGGCTGGAGCGGGCCGAAGCGGTGCGCTGGGCTTCCAGCTGCAGCTTTTCTTCGTTCAACTTCTGGAGCTCCGCCCGGTAACCCTGAGACGTCTGGGCCAGGGCCGCCATAGCTTCCCGGAGGCTGTCGATCTCCGTCTTCGCCTCCTCGATCCTGGTGCGGTATCCAAGAAGCACCGCTTCCTTTTCGCCGCGGTCGCCGGTGAGGTCCCGGGCCAGGGCCCTGAGATCCTCGGCACGGCGGCGGGTGGCCTCCTGCTCGGCGTCGAGACGGGCGATATCGCTCTTTTTGGCGGTGATGGCCTCCGTCAGCTCATTGGACTTGTTCAAAAGCTCGGACTGACCGCTGAGCAGCTCCTCTGCCCGGGCGCGGTGCTCCGCTGCCAGGGCTTCCTGCTCCGTAACGCGCTTTTGCGCGTCCTTGGCCCGCTGGGCGTTATCCCGGAGGCGGCCGTCGATGGCGGTCAGCTCCCCGTCCAGATTCTCCAGCGTCTCCCGAAGGGAGGTCAGGAGAATGTCAAAGTGCTTTTTGGAACCCTCCAGGCGCAGCACCTCGTCCTCGGCCTGGCGGCGCTGGGCCTCCGCCGTCTCGATCTCATAGCGGACAGCGGCAAGCTCACGCCCGGCCTCTTCCTCCGCAGCTTTTGCCGCATCAAGCGTTTCATGCATCTTCACGGCCTTCTTTTTCAGCACCTCCAGCTCGGAGGCGCGGCTCAACACACCTGCGCTCCGGTTGGTGGAACCGCCGGTCATGGAGCCGCCGCGGTTGATGACCTGGCCGTCCAGCGTCACGATGCGGAAGGCATTGCGGTACTTGCGGGCCATGGCGATGCCGCAGTCCATATCCTCTGCGATGACGGTGCGGCCCAGCAAATTATAGAAGATGTTGGTATATTGGGGGTCGAATTTCACAAGGCGGGACGCAATGCCCACAAAGCCGAATTCCTTCTCGATGCCGTTTTGGTTCAGCTCCTCGCCCCGGATGGCGGTCAGGGGCAGGAAGGTGGCGCGGCCGCCATCCCGCTGCTTGAGGAAGTTGATGGCGCTTTTGGCGTCCTCCTCCCGGTCCACCACGATATTCTGAAGGCCCGCTCCCAGGGCGATCTCGATGGCCAGGGAATACTGGCGCTCCGTTTTCATCAGGCTTGCAACAGGCCCGTGGATGCCCCGCAGGGACCCTGCGGCCTGGCAGACAAGCTTGACGGCCTTGTTAAAGCCTTCGTAATCCTTTTCCATAGCGGAAAGCAGGTGGATGCGCTGGTCCAGCGCCCCTACCTCCACGGTGAGTTTCATGCGCTCATCGGTGGCGGCGGCAGCCTTCTTTTCCCGCTCCGCCATGCGCAGGCTGTAGCCGGCGATGACGTTGGCCGCGGCAGCGGCCTCCTCCTGGGCAGCCTCTAAAGCGCGGCGGTTCTCCCGGGCCTCGGCGCGACTTTTGGTGAGCTGCTCCTCGGCGGCGGAAAGGTCGCTTTCCGCCACGGCGCGGCGCTGGGTGATCTGCTGGTCCTCGGCGGCAATGGCCGCGGCCTCCGCCCGGGCGTCTGCCGCGGCGGAAAGGGCCAGGGCCTCCTTGGCGCGCAGGGCCTCCAGGCCGGACTGGGCGGCGCTTCCTTCTTCAGCAGCGGCGCGGGCCTGGGCCAGCAGCCCTTCCAGCTCCGCCGTAATATCATCCATTTCCCGCTCAAGGGCCGTAAGACGCTCCTCCTGCTCCCCGGCCTGGGCCTCAAGGCCCTGGGCACGGTCGTCAGTGTGGGCCAGTTCTTCCTCTGCCCGGCGGATATTTTCCCCGTTGTGGGCGATGGTAGTCTCCAGGACCGCAACGGCAGCTTCCTGCTCCTTGATCTGGGCTTCCACCTCCGCGGCCTTGGCGCGGACGGCCTCGGCCTCCAGGTCCTTCGCCTGCATCCGCTCACCGTAGCGCTCGCTTTCGGCGTAGAGCCGGTCCAGCTCCGCACGGGCCTCGTCCCGCTGGCGCTGGGCCTCGTGGAACTCCGCCTGGAGCTTGCGCTCCCCGGCCTTCAGGGCGTCCAGATTCTCCAGCCACACGGAGATCTCCAAAAGGCGCAGCTCGTCACGGAGCACCAGGTACTTTTTCGCCTTTTCCGCCTGGTCCCGCAAAGGCTCCACCTGAAGCTCCAGCTCGGCGATCTTATCGTTGATGCGCACCAGGTTTTCCTCCGTGCGCTGAAGCTTGCGCTCCGACTCCTCCTTGCGGTGGCGGAACTTGGAGATACCGGCCGCCTCCTCGAAGATTTCCCGGCGCTCGCCGCTTTTGGCGGAGAGGATCTCATCGATCTTACCCTGACCGATGATGGAGTAGCCCTCCTTGCCCATGCCGGTGTCCATAAAGAGCTCCGTCACGTCCCGGAGGCGGACAGACTGGCGGTTGATGTAATATTCACTCTCGCCGCTTCGAAGATACCGGCGAGTGACGGAAACTTCGCTTTCCTCCATGGTGGGGAAAATATGCTCCGTATTGTCCAGCACCAGCGTGACCTGGGCAAAATGCTGCTGAGAGCGCTTGGCGGTACCGCCGAAGATCACGTCCTCCATTTTGCTGCCGCGCAGGCCCTTGGCGCTCTGCTCGCCCATGACCCAGCGGATGGCGTCGGAAATATTGGATTTACCGGAACCGTTGGGGCCCACGATGGCGGTGATATCCTCGCCAAAGTTCAGCACCGTTTTATCCGGGAAAGACTTAAAGCCCTGGATCTCCAATGCTTTTAAGTACACGTTCCTCACCTCTTAACGTTTCACATACTAAATCTAATATACTATATCAAAGAAGTGTTTTTATTTCAAGCGGAAACCATAAATTTAGGCCCCTTTAAATGACAAAAAGGCCCCCTTTGAAAGGGGACCTTTTCATGCATATTATTCCCAGAACAATTCATCCAGCGTCCTGTCCAGCGCCTTGCAGATGGCGATGCACAGCTTAATGGTGGGGTTGTAGTCCCCCTTCTCGATGGCGTTGATGGTCTGGCGGGAGACTCCCACAGCCTCGGATAGCTGCTGCTGGCTCATGTCCTTGGCGGCCCGGGCGGCTTTTAAGCGAAGGTTCTTCATTCCGTCTCACGCTCCCGCAGCGCATAGTTGATGATGTACACCGCCAGGATCACCAGGCTCATCACGCCCACGATCAAATTCACAGCCCCCGTGGAGAGCTTCCCGTCCACCACCACTGTGCCGTGCGCTGCGTTGGCCCAGCCGATGGCCAGATTCATCAGCGCCACCAGAAAACACAGCGTCATCACCTTGCGGGGCTGCTCCTTCAGGCTCAGGTAGGCGTCGTTGAGGATGCAGGTCACGGCAAACACCGTCAATCCGATGCAAAAACAGATGAGATTGCCCGTCAGGGTATCGCACCACTCCCCCACCGTCACATCCAAAATGCCGTAGAGGATGACGCTCACGCCCATGGCCTGAAAGCCATACTTATAGGCCTTGCCCCGGGCCAGCTCCTGCCGCTCGTCAAAGGTCATATCCAGCACCTTTTTCTTAAAAAGCAGGGCTACCACGCCAAGGCCCACAGCCAATCCAAACACCAATCCCATGGCGTATTCCAAGTTCATTGTTTGATCCTCCTTGTTGTTTCTGCTGTCACTCTATCACATCCCTTACAATTTGTCAATTATATTTTACTTTTCGTCGCAAAAATTTTCCGGCAGGCTCAATGCTCTGCCGGATGTTCCTTCGAATGTCCGATTTGTTCGTACAAAC
>JAFOCY010000145.1 GCA_017380995.1 Oscillibacter sp.
GGATTGCCCCTCCCACAGGGAGGGGCAACCATCATACTGTACCCGATAGGAGAATACGCGATGCCCTATCCTCTGTTTTTGATGGCGCTGCTGTGTTTTTTGGCGGGCGCTTGTATCTTCAGCTTTTTGAATGTGGTGGTATGGCGGCTTCCCCGGGGAGAATCTCCGCTGGGGGGAAGGAGCCGCTGCCCTGCCTGCGGCCGGGAGCTGACAGCCTGGGAATTGGTGCCCTGTGTCAGCTTTCTGGTGCTGCGGGGAAAATGCCGGGACTGCGGGGCAAAGATCCCCGGCCGGGACTTCTGGGTGGAGGCATTGGGCGGCGTGCTGCTGATAGGCTGTGCCGTGAAGTTTGGTCCGGGAACAGTCCGATCGGGCCTGACATTTGTCCTTCTTTCTCTTCTTACGGTGGTAGGGCTTATGGACTGGGATACCATGGAGATCTATGATCGGTTCCAGGTGGCTATTTTGCTTTGCGCCCTTGCTGCCGTGGTGGTCTTTCCGGAGGTATCTTTGTTGGACCGTCTGATAGGTGCGCTGTGCGTCAGCCTTCCGATGCTGGTGGTGGCCCTGGTGATTCCTGGAGGCTTTGGCGGCGGGGATATCAAGCTGATGTTTGCGCTGGGAGCCTTCCTCGGATGGCGGCACACGCTGCTTACCGGCTTTTTTGCCCTTTTCGGAGGAGGGATCTACGCCATCTACCTCCTGAAACAGGGCAAAGCAGGCCGTAAGGATCATTTTGCTTTTGGGCCGTTCCTCTGCGCATCAGCAGGGTTTGCTATCTTTTGGGGAGACAGCATTTTAAATTGGTACCTGGCCTTCTGGTAAGAGAAAGGAGCGTCAGATGGGAAGGGAACTTTATTTTCAATATACTGCCAAAACAGCGGAGGGAAAGACTGTCCGGGGGACAGCCTGCGCGCAGGATCGCTCCGCCCTTTCCCGCTTGCTTCATGACCGGGGATTGTACCTGGTCCGGGCCAAGGAGCGCGCGGGAAAAGGCGGGACATTGAAAAGTGCGCTCCTGGCAGAGTTTTGCCGCCAGCTCTCCGGTCTTGTTGCCTCGGGAGTGGGGTTGGTGCGGGGCCTGGAGATCGTCTCCCAGGAGGAAGGGCTGGACGAGACGTTCAGGAATCTTTGCGGTGTGCTGCTCTCTAAGGTCCGTTCCGGCCTGCCTCTTTCCCAGGCGATGGAGGACCAAATGGTGTTTCCAACCCTGATGCTGGGCATGATCCGGGCAGGGGAGGAGACTGGGACACTGGGCCCAAACCTGGAGCGGTTGCATATCCACTATGAAAAGCAGCATGAGATGGAGCAGGAGGTCCGCTCAGCCATGAGCTATCCGCTGCTTTTGTGCATATTGGCACTGGGAGCCGTTGTCAGTATTTTTGCCTTTATCCTTCCAAGCTTCAGTGAGCTGTTTTGGGGGATGGAGGATCTTCCCCTGTTGACAAAGATCCTCATGGCAGCGTCGGACTATCTGGTGGAGTGCTGGTACATTCCGCCGATCTGTCTGTTAGGAGCTATCGTAATGGTACGGCTGCTTCTGGCAGTACCGGAGGTGCGATTGCATCTGGATGCATGGAAATTGCGTCTGCCCATTTTTGGCGGCCTTTACCGAAGTCTTTACACCGCCCGGTTTGCCCGGAGCCTTGCAAGCCTTTATGGATGCGGACTTCCGATCCTTCGTGGGCTGGAGATTGCCCGGGATACGATCGGGAATGCCTACTTGCAGATGCAGTTTGGCCGTGTTTTGACCATGGTGGGCAGCGGAGCCGCCCTGTCCCAGGCACTTGGCACGGTGGATGGCTTTCGGGCCAAGCTGGTCAGTGCCATCCAGGCCGGAGAGCAGAGCGGGCAGGTGGATACCATGCTGGGAGGCATTGCCGCAGCCATGGAGTTTGATGCCCGGCAGACTGCCAAACGGATGCTGGGCATCCTGGAGCCGGTCCTGGTTTTGGTGATGGCGGTGTTGGTGGGAGTCATTGTGGTGGGGGTCATGGTGCCCTTGACCGATTCCTACGGTGCCATCCAGCAGTCTGCAGTCCTATGAAGAAGATGGGAAGGGAGGAAGAGCAATGACAGTCATTGCGTTGCTGGATCACTGCATTCAGGCTGCGGTGGGAAAGAGCGGGAAATACCCCACAGTCCGGGGGCTGTACAGCGTGCCTTGTGAGGAAGAGACATGGGAAAATACCCTCGCAGACCTCTTTGAAACCAAGCATCTCCCAAAGCGGGAGGTCACGCTGCTCCTTCCGCGAGAGACGGTCACCACCCGCTTTTTAACGCTGCCGGCCATGTCGTCCCGGGCAGCAGCAGAAGCGGTAGAGCACGAGATGGAGCCCGGTCTTCTGACTGATTATCTTCCTTTGACCACACGGGGCGCCACCCGCCGGTATTTGGCGGCAGGCTGCAAGGAAAGTGTGGTGGGGGAATATGAAGGGGCCTTTTCCCGCCTGGGCGTGAAACTCAGCCGCATCTCAACGCCGCTGGAGAGCTTGCTGAAAATTTTGAACGCGGCGGAGGACCTTCGGGGACAGTCCTTTTTGTGGCTGGCGGCGGATACGGGGGGAGTAGAGTCCCTCTTGGTAGAGGAAGGCCAGTGTGTCTGGCGGGGAAGAAAAGCGCTGTTGTCTTCTGCCGGTACAGCGGAATTCCAACGGGAATTGGAAGAAACGGTGCAGGATGTGCAGCGGTTTCACCACCGCGTGGAAAAGGTCTATTATACAGGACCTTCCGTCCAGGGATTAGAGGTTTTTCCCATGGTTTTTCAGAATCTTCCGGACGGAAAGTGCTTTGAGGAGTATTATTACGTGCTTGGTAGTCTCCTGCAGATGAGGAGGAATGGGCCATGAGAAAAGAACTGGATCTGCGCAGCTGCCGCCGCGTATCAAATGGGACGCGGACAGGGTGGCTGCGGGCTTTTTACACTCCGGCAGCGGCACTTCTCCTGGTGGGCCTTTGTGCAGCAGGCGCCATCGGCATTCAAAATCGTACACTGGCCCGGGAGATATCCGCTGCGCAGCGCTGGCTGGAGGAGACAGAGCCTCAGTATCTTCAGGCAGAGGGAAAGTGGGCCTACCATGAGGCCCTTGTACAGCGCAGACAGCTTACCGAGGATCTGACTGCCGCCCTTGCAACCTATCCTGCCATTACCTCCGGACTTATCGACCGGATCGCCGCTGTGGGCGGTGACCGGGTGGTGATGACGCTGGAAGGATGGGACGCCGGGACCGGTACCCTTTCCTTCCTGGCCCGGAGCGGGGAGGTTTTGGAGATCCCGTCCTATATCCAGGCTTTGCGGGAGACGGGATTGTTTCGGTCGGTGGAGTACACCGGATATCGGTATCAACAGGAGGGGTATTCCCTGGTCCTTCATTGTGTACTGGAGGAAGGGGGAGAGCTATGACCAAGCGGGAACAGCGTCTTTTAATGATCTGTCTTGCGGCGCTGGCTCTGGTGGTGGATCTGCGGCTACTGATCCTGCCGGCCCTGGAAGAACGAGGGGAACTGACGGATACCCTTCAGGCCTTGACAGCGGAGCAGACGCTTCGCCGCAGCCGGATAGAATGTCTGGAATATATTGATGGAGCCATTGTGGAGAAGGAACAGGCACTGGCGGTTGCTTCCGCCCCCTATTACACTTATCTTTCCACGGAGGAAATGGACCGCATTGTAACAGAACTTCTGCTCCGCCATGATTTTTTCCCCCAACAGTTAAGGCTGGAGGAGGGACGTGCCGGAGCGACACAGGCTTACCTTTCTTCTGAGAGGATCCGCGTGGGTCCTGGTTATGACGGTATCCCCCTCTGCACCCTGGCCGAAGACGCTCCGGCAGAAGAGATCACCGAGAGGGGACAGCAGTATCTTTATACGGCTTCCGTTTCCTTCACGGCTCAGGGAGAGAACTGGCTGGCACTTTTGGATGACGTTGCGGAGAATGATCCTGCCATTCGGGTGGCAGCATTTGAACTTGGTGCAAAGGGCGATGTGGAGGGGACACTGGTTTTCTCCATGTACGGTCCCTGAGGAGGTGCGGGAATGAAAGGTGCCATCATGGAGCGCGTAGATCTGCATACCATGGCGGTGGATCTGGATGTGGTAGGCCTGATCCCGGAACCTCTGGCCAGAGAACACCTGATTTTGGCAGCAGGATTGACCGGGGATGCTTTGGTGATGGTGACTGCCGGAACCGTCAGCTCCTTTGTGCTGCAAGAGGTCCGGGAGCGCACGGGACGGGAACTGGTTCTCTGCCGCAGCGAGGTGGAGCCTCTGCGCCGGGCCATTGCGTATTATTATGCGGAGCTGGAGGCCCGGAAGACGGGAATGATCAGCAGTTTGTCTGTGGAGAGCGGAGACGTGGTACGGTTTTTGGAAAGCTTGATCCGCTTTGCCATCGCTGCCCGAGCCAGCGATATCCATCTTGAGCCTTATGAAGAGCAAACGCTGGTCCGCATACGGATCGACGGTGTGATCCGGGATCACCAGACACTTTCGAGCGCCCTCCATCCCGCCCTGATTGCCCGGATCAAGGTGCTGGGAGAGATGGATATTACGGAGCGCCGCCTGCCTCAGGATGGCCACTTCCGTTTTCAGGCGGAGGAGGGAACTGTCAATATCCGTGTCTCTGTGCTGCCCACCGTATTCGGGGAAAAGGCTGTGCTGCGGTTGCTGGCAGCGCAGGGGCAGGTGGAAGACTATGCTGCGCACTTTGGTATGAACGAGGAAGTCTACCGCCGTTTTTCGCCGCTTCTTTCCGTGCCAAATGGGATGATCTATTTGACCGGGCCAACGGGATCCGGAAAATCCACCACCCTTTACATGATCCTGGAGCATCTTTCCAAGGGGCATGTGAATATTTCCACCATTGAGGACCCGGTGGAAAAGAACCTCCCGCGGGTGAATCAGACCCAGGTGAATACAGCGGCGGGACTGACCTTTGAAAAGGGCCTTCGGGCCATTTTGCGCCAGGACCCGGATGTGATCATGGTGGGAGAGACCCGTGACGGCGAAACGGCGGAAATCGCTGTCCGGGCAGCCATTACCGGACACCTGGTGTTCAGTACCCTTCATACAAACAGCGCTGTTTCCAGTGTTCTCCGTTTGGCAGACATGGGAGTGGAACCTTACCTCATTGCAAATTCCCTGGTAGGTGTGGTGGCACAACGGCTGCTACGAAAGACCTGTCCTGATTGCGGGACAGAGGAAGAAGCAACTGAAGAGGAAAAGGCCCTTTGGGGAGCGTCCCGCGTTCGCCGCGGCAGGGGGTGTCCGGGGTGCGGCGGTACCGGCTACCGGGGGCGCATTGCCATCCACGAGCTGTTGACCATTGACCGCCCCTTGCGCCGTATGATCGCAGAAGGGAAGGACATGGAGACCATCGAAGCATATGCCCGGAAAAATCAGGGGTTGCGGACACTGCGAGAGCAGGCGGCCGAGCTTGTTTGCCGGGGCGTGACCACGCCGGAGGAAGCGATGCGCATTGTGAGCTATGAATAAAAAGGAAGTGCCGCAGGCACTTCCTTTTTTAGTATATGGTGTGTAGTTTTTGCAAAACTTGGAGGCAGGGCTTGAAAAGAAGCAGTGTCATGGCGAAATTGCCTGCGCAGTGAAGGAGGTCATAGGGGATACCGGATACCCACCAACTCACTGCATAGGCCCAGCCCCCCATCAAAGCGTAGACCGGAGCGCAGAGAAGACCAAAGCAGAGGCCGAAACTCCCGGAGAGAACGGCCCAGCTCAGAGGGGATTCCATATGCCGTAAGGCGCGGGTCAGGAGGAATAGAATGAGCCAGATATAGAGATAGTTGATGCTCCAGGCGCTGATCCCCCAGGTCACAAATTCCAGTCCCACATACACATAGATAGGCCAGAGGGCCTTGCGGCCAAAGGTAAGTGTGTATAAGATCACAAGGAGACTGACCGGCTCGATGTTGGGAAGAAAGGACAGGGCCATTTTTCCACCGTACATCACCGCACCCAAAAGGGCATAGAGCACCAGTTCTCTTAAAGGAAGGGGCTTAGAAGCCATAGCCTACGGTAAAGGTCAGCTCATACCGCTCGCCGTCAGCGATCACGGTGTCACTTGCACCGGTGGTCATGCTTTCGCCGTTTTTCGTGATGCACCACCATTCCTGAGCGGCTTCATTTACAGTCTCCCCATCGGCGGTGAGGATGTAGAGACCATAAGCACCCTGGTTGTCTTCCACGATCTCCTGCTCCACCAGGGCATCGGCAAGGGTTTGTGCGTCGGTGCGGAAATCGAAGGTCTTGGCTTCTCCATTGCCGTGGATGACTTCCACGGTCAGGGCTTTGGAGCCCGTCTGGGCTTCAGGCTTTGCAGCGTACCACAGGCCGAAAAGCAGGGCGGCAGCGAGTACAAGGCCCAGGATGGGAAAAAGTTTCTTCTTCATCGTTTGTTCTCCTTTATAAATGCAATGAAAAAATAACGCGGCAATTTCTTGCCGCGTCTTTTTTGGCATAGCCGCAAGCCCTGCGTCTGCGCAGAGCATGGCGGTCTTGTAGGTCTCCTGACTTACCCGTTCAGGGCCGTGGGCCCAACGCCCGTCCTCCGCCTTCCCAGGGTCTTGGCCCCAGTGACCTGCTTTCGCAGAAGGAGGATGGGCTTCGTGTATACAGTACAGCCTCCGTGGAAAGGAAAGCCGTGTCCGGGATTCTCACCCGGTTCTCTTGTTCAGCGTGGTCATGTGTCTTGAAGATCGCATGACTGCCACAAAAGCCGAAGCATTTATGAACTTTTCCGGTTACTTACTCTTGCGAGAATTGGGCTTGCCGGTCTTGGCGGCCTTGGGCTTAGCCCATCCGGCGCCGCGTTTGGCAGGTTTGGAGGGTTTGTCCTTTTCTGCCTTGGGACTGTGTTTACCAGGACGGCCGCCCTTTGCGTCTCTTGTCTTTCCGCCCTTTTCGTCCTTACGGGGACCGCGGGACGCGGCGTAAGGAGGCTGGTGTCCGGGGGGATAGGGACGGATCAGGCAGTGCTTTTCAAAGCCGATGAGATCCTGTCGGTCGGCCTTTTCCAGCGCTTCCTTCACAAGATAGTAGTTCTTGGGATTACGGTACTGGATCAGAGCCCGCTGCATGGCTTTTTCGTGGGGATTGGTGCATACATATACCGGCTTCATGGTGCGGGGGTCCAGACCGGTATAGTACATGACGGTGGAAATTGTGGAGGGGGTGGGATAGAAGTCCTGCACCTGCTCAGGCATATAGCCAAGGTCCCGCAGATACTCTGCAAGAGCGATGGCCTCGTGCATGGTGGAGCCGGGATGACTGCTCATGAGATAGGGCACCACAAACTGCTTCTTGCCCAGCTTTTCGTTGAGACGGGTGTATTTGGTGATAAAGCGCTGGTACACCTCGTTCCGGGGCTTGCCCATCATGTCCAGAACCGGGTCTGCAATGTGCTCCGGAGCCACTTTTAACTGGCCGGAGATATGGTGCTCTACCATTTCCCGCAGGAAGGTGTCGTCCTTATCGCACATGAGGTAATCAAAGCGGATGCCGCTGCGGATAAAGACCTTCTTGACGCCGGGGAGTTCCCGGAGCTTACGAAGGAGACTGAGATAGTCCTTATGGTCCACCTTCAAATTCTTGCAGGGGGTGGGGAACAAACACTGGCGGTTGGGGCATACGCCCTTGGTAAGCTGCTTGGAACAGCTGGGATGGCGGAAGTTGGCCGTGGGACCGCCCACATCGTGAATATAGCCCTTGAAATCCGGGTCCGCGATGACCTGGTGTGCCTCATCGATGATGGCCTCATGGCTGCGGGTCTGGATGATGCGGCCCTGGTGGAAGGTCAGGGCGCAGAAATTACATCCGCCAAAGCAGCCGCGGTTGCTGGTCAAACTGAATTTGACCTCCTCAATGGCGGGAACGCCGCCTGCCGCTTCGTAGCTGGGGTGATAGGTCCGCATATAAGGAAGAGCATAGAC
>JAFOCY010000146.1 GCA_017380995.1 Oscillibacter sp.
GCAGTCTCCAAGCGGGATTGCGTACTTGATATTTTCTTCGGTGTTGACTACCACTCTCACCTTGGTACCCGCCGGGGCGGCATGGCCATTTATGATGCCGATGAGGGCCGCTTCCAGCGTCAGATCCACAACATCGAAAATTCTCCCTTCCGCACCAAGTTTGAAAAGGACCTGTCTGATTTCCACGGCTGCAGCGGCATCGGCTGCATCTCCGATACCGATCCTCAGCCCCTGCTGGTCCGTTCCCACTTAGGTCTTTATGCCATCACCACCGTTGGCATCATCAATAATACCGACGCTCTCATCCAGGAGTACTTCTCCGACCATGGCCACCAGTTCATGGCCCAGAGCAACGGCAAGGTCAATGCCTCCGAGCTCATCGCCGCCCTCATCAACCAGAAAGATGACCTGGTCAGCGGTATTCTCCACGCCCAGGACATGATCGAAGGTTCCGCCACCATCCTGCTCCTGACTCCCGAGGGCATCATTGCCGCCCGTGACAAGGTGGGCCGCCTGCCCATCCTCATCGGCAAGGCGGAGGACGGCTACTGCGTCTCCTTTGAGTCCTTCGCTTACCACAAGCTAGGCTATGAGGACGCCTACGAGCTGGGTCCCCGCGAGATCGTGAAGATCACCGCCGATGGGTACGAGACCCTCTCCCCCGCCGGCACGGAGATGAAGATCTGCGGATTCCTGTGGACCTATTACGGCTACCCTAACTCCAATTATGAGGGCAAGAACGTGGAGGTCATGCGCTACAACAACGGCGAGATCATGGCCCGTGACGAAGTGCTTCAGGGACGCCTTCCCAAAGTGGACTACGTGGCCGGTGTGCCCGATTCCGGCGTGCCCCACGCTATCGGCTTTGCCAACCGCAGCGGCAAGCCCTTCGCCCGTCCCTTCGTGAAATACACCCCCACCTGGTCCCGCTCCTTCACCCCTGCCAACCAGAAGGTCCGCAACCAGGTGGCTAAAATGAAGCAGATCCCCGTCCCCGAGCTGATCGAGGGCAAGAAGCTCCTCTTTGTGGACGACTCCATCGTCCGCGGCACCCAGCTTCAGGAGACTGTTGACTTCCTCTATGACTCCGGTGCTGAGGAAGTGCATATGCGCTCCGCCTGCCCGCCTATCATGTATAGCTGCAAGTACCTGAACTTCTCCCGGGGCAACTCCGACATGGATCTGCTGGCCCGCCGGGTCGTCCAGGAGCTGGAGGGTGATGAAGGCCAGAAGCACCTGGAGGAATACGCCGACGCTACCACGGAGCGCGGCCAGTGCCTGCTCAAGACCATCTGTGAAAAGTTTGGTTTTGACTCTCTGGGATATCAGTCCCTGGAGGGCGTTCTGGAGGCCATCGGCATCGACCGTGACAAGGTCTGCACCTACTGCTGGAACGGCAAAGAATAAATATCCACCCGAAACGCCGCACTTTTCCGTGTGGCGTCTCGGCGTCTCTTGCGAGGAAACATATCCGGCGGCTCCGCCGCCCTGACAAAGAAAGGAATCGACCTCTATGCATAGTTTTTCTGACAGCTACCGTGAAGCTGGCGTAGATATCACTGCCGGCTATGAAGGTGTCAAGCTCATGGCTCCTCATGTCAAGCGCACCCATATCCCCGGCGTGGTTTCCGATATTGGCGGCTTCGGCGGCCTCTTTGCTCCCGATCTGACCGGCATGAGCGAGCCCGTTCTGGTCTCCGGCACCGATGGTGTGGGCACCAAGCAGCGCATCGCCCAGATCATGGGCAAGCACGACACCGTGGGTATCGACTGTGTTGCTATGTGCGTCAACGATATCATCTGCTGCGGCGCAAAGCCCATTTTCTTCCTGGACTACATTGCCATCGGTAAGAATGATCCCCAGAAGGTGGCTACCCTGGTCTCCGGCGTTGCCGAGGGCTGCGTCCAGGCCGGCTGCGCCCTCATCGGCGGCGAGACCGCCGAGCATCCCGGCACCATGGCTGCCGATGATTATGACCTGGCCGGCTTCTCCGTAGGCATTGTGGACAAGGCCAAGGTCATCGACCACAGCAAGATGAAGGCCGGCGACGTCATCCTGGCCCTGCCCTCCTCCGGCATCCATTCCAACGGTTACTCCCTGGTCCGCAAGGTCTTCGATGTGGAGTCCGCCGACCTGAACCAGTACTATGAGGAGCTTGGCTGCACTCTGGGCGAGGCCCTGCTGACTCCCACCGTCATCTATGTCAAGCCCGTCCTGGCCGCTCTGGAGGTCTCCGATATCCACGGCATCAGCCATATCACCGGCGGCGGCTTCTACGAGAATCTCCCCCGCTGCATCCCCGATGGCCTGTGCGCTAAGATCTGCAAGAGCGACATCAAGATCCCCGCCATCTTCAACCTCCTCCAGACCAAGGGCAACATCCCTGAGCATGATATGTACAACACCTACAACATGGGTGTTGGCATGGCCGTGATCGTCAGCCGCGAGACCGCCGATGCCGCCATGGAGGCCCTCAAGGCCCATGGCTGTGACGCCTACGTCCTGGGCGAGATCGTGGAAGGCGAGGAAAAGGTGGCCCTATGCTGAAAGCCCGCATCGCGGTGATGGTCTCCGGCGGCGGCACCAACCTCCAGGCTCTGCTGGACGCCCAGGCCGCCGGAAAGCTTCCCAGCGGCGAGATCGTACTGGTCCTGGCCTCCAACTCCAAGGCCTATGCCCTGGAGCGGGCCAAAAAGGCCGGCATTCCCGGCTTTGCCGTATCCAAGAAGGAGCTGGGCTCCCAGGAAGCCTTCGAGGAAGGCCTTTCCAAGCTGCTGGAAGAATACCGGATTGACCTGATCATTCTGGCTGGCTTCCTCAGCATCCTCTCTGAAAGCTTTACCGCAAAGTGGCCCCGCCGCATCCTGAACATCCACCCCTCCCTCATCCCCTCCTTCTGCGGTCAGGGGATGTACGGACTGAAGGTCCATGAAGCGGCCCTTAAAAAGGGCGTGAAGGTCACCGGCGCCACAGTCCATTTTGTCAACGAGATCCCCGACGGCGGAGAGATCCTTCTCCAGAAGGCCGTGGAGATCCTTCCCGGCGACACGGCAGAGGTTCTGCAGCGCCGGGTGATGGAGCAGGCGGAATGGCTCCTCCTGCCCCAGGCCGCCGAGATGGTCTCGGCAGACATCGTAAAAGAAAGGGAATGACCCACATGAACGTTTATGAGATCGGCTCCATGGCCGAAAAGCTTGCCAGCAACACCTATCCCGGCCGCGGCATCGTGCTGGGCCAGACCCCTGACGGCAAAAAGTCCGTTGCCGCCTACTTCATCATGGGCCGCAGCGTCAACAGCCGCAACCGCGTCTTCATTGAGGAAGCTGACGGCATCCGCACCGAGGCTCACGATCCCTCTTTGCTGGCCGACCCCAGCCTCATCATCTACCACCCCGTCCGTGAGTTGGCCCGGGGCCTGATCGTCACCAACGGCGACCAGACCGACACCATCCGTGACTACCTGGAGAAGGGCCAGACCTTTGAAACCGCCCTGCGTACCCGCGGCTTTGAGCCCGATGGTCCCAACTGGACCCCCCGCATTTCCGGTCTGCTGAGCCCCGACGGCAGCTACAAGATGTCTATTTTGAAGTCCGCCGACGCTGAGGGCTCCGCCTGCGTCCGCAACTACTTCTACTATCCCCCCATCGCAGGTCTGGGCCACTTCATCCACACCTATGTGTGCGATGGCAACCCCATCCCCACCTTCCAGGGCGAGCCTGAGCGGGTGGCCATTCCCGATGATATCGATGCCTTCACCAAGGAGCTGTGGGAGAACCTGAATGAGGACAACAAGATCTCCCTCTTTGTCCGCTACATCGACAACGAGACCCGCGCCTACGAGCAGCGCATCATCAATAAGCACAACTAAGGAGGGACTTACCATGCAGAATCTGGAACTGAAATACGGCTGCAACCCCAACCAGAAGCCCGCCAGCATCTATATGAAGGACGGCTCTGAGCTTCCCATCAAGGTTTTGAATGGCAAGCCCGGCTACATCAACCTCCTGGACGCCTTTAACTCCTGGCAGCTGGTCAAGGAGCTGAAGGAGGCCACCGGCCTTCCCGCTGCCGCCAGCTTCAAACACGTTTCCCCCGCCGGCGCCGCCGTGGGCCTGCCCCTGAGCGAGGTGGACAAGAAGATCTACTTCGTGGAAGAGAATGCTGAGCTCTCCCCCATCGCCTGCGCCTATATCCGTGCCCGCGGCGCTGACCGCCTGTGCTCTTACGGCGATTGGGCTGCCCTTTCTGACGTCTGCGACGCCGCTACCGCTGCCTACCTCAAGCCCGAGGTGTCTGACGGCGTCATCGCCCCCGGCTACACCCCCGAGGCTCTGGAGATCCTGAAAACCAAGAAGAAGGGCGGCTACAACGTCATCGAGATCGACCCCAACTATGTTCCCGCCGCCCAGGAGTGCAAGGATGTCTTCGGTGTCACCTTTGAGCAGGGCCATAACGATTTCAAGATCGACGAGGCCCTCCTGACCAACATCGTCACCGAGAACAAGGACCTTCCCGACCAGGCCAAGATCGACATGATCGTCGCCCTCATCACCCTGAAGTACACCCAGTCCAACTCTGTGTGCTACGTGAAGGACGGCCAGGCCATCGGCGTGGGCGCCGGCCAGCAGAGCCGCATCCACTGCACCCGTCTGGCAGGCCAGAAGGCTGACAACTGGTACATCCGCCAGCATCCCAAGGTACTGGCTTTGCAGTTTGTGGACAATATCCGCCGCCCCGACCGCGACAATGCCATCGATATCTACACCTCCGATGAGTACGAGGATATCCTGGCTGAGGGCGTCTGGCAGAACACCTTCAAGGTCAAGCCCGAGGTGCTCACCGCAGAGGAAAAGAAGGCCTGGATCGCCACCCAGTCCGGCGTGACTGTGGGCTCCGACGCGTTCTTCCCCTTCGGCGACAACGTGGAGCGCGCCCGCAAGAGCGGCGTGCAGTATATCGCCGAGCCCGGCGGCTCCATCCGCGATGACCACGTCATCATGACGGCCAACAAGTACGGTATTACCATGTGCTTTACTGGTATGCGTTTGTTCCACCATTAAAGTCCTTAAAGGGGGAGCAGGCTCCCCCTTTAGATCCCCTTTGCACCAGTCTGCGGACTGGTGAACGCGCCCAAGGCGCTTAGGTCAACGTATTTTCGCCACGTACACGCCGCGGCGAAAATGATTGATGATATGAACGCTATCTACTGCAAATAACAGGAGTACGATAACATGAAATTAATGGTCATTGGTGGCGGAGGCCGCGAGCACGCCATCATTAAAAAACTAAAAGAAAATCCTGCCATCACCGAGGTCTACGCCCTGCCCGGTAACGGCGGCATCGCCGCTGACGCTACTTGCGTGGATATCGGCGCCAAGGATATCCCCGCACAGGTGGAATTCGCCAAGGCTAACGGCATCGATTACGCCGTGGTCGCTCCTGACGATCCCCTGGCTCTGGGCGCCGTGGACGCCCTGACCGAGGCCGGCATCCCCTGCTTCGGCCCTGACGCCAAGGCTGCCATCATCGAAAGCAGCAAGGCCTTCTCCAAGGACCTGATGAAAAAGTACGGCATCCCCACCGCCGCCTATGAGACCTTCACCGAGAAGGACGCTGCCCTCGCATACCTGGATACCGTCTCCGCTCCCATCGTGGTAAAGGCCGACGGTCTTGCCCTGGGCAAGGGCGTCATCATCGCCGAGACGATCGAGGAGGCCAAGGAAGCCGTCCGCTCCATGATGGAGGACAAGGTCTTTGGTTCTTCCGGCGATAAGATCGTCATTGAGGAATTCCTCACCGGCCCCGAGGTCTCCGTCCTCAGCTTTACCGACGGTAAGACGGTGGTACCCATGGTCTCCTCAATGGACCATAAGCGCGCCGGAGACGGCGACACTGGTCTCAACACCGGTGGCATGGGCACCATCGCCCCCAACCCCTACTATACTGACGCCATCGCCCAGGAGTGCATGGAGACCATTTTCCTCCCCACTATCCGGGCTATGGAGGCCGAGGGCCGTCCCTTCAAGGGCTGTCTGTACTTTGGCCTGATGCTCACTCCCAAGGGCCCCAAGGTCATTGAGTACAACTGCCGCTTCGGCGATCCCGAGACTCAGGTGGTCCTCCCCCTGCTGGAAAGCGATCTTCTCACCATCATGCAGGCAACCACCAACGGCTGCCTGGCTGAGACTGAGGTGAAGTTCTCCACCGGCTCTGCCTGCTGCGTGGTGATGGCCTCCGCGGGCTACCCCACCGCTTATAAGAAGGGCTTCCCCATCACCATGACTGCCGAGACCGCCAAGACCACCTACGTTGCCGGCGCTTCCCTCAAGGACGGTCAGCTCCTCACCAACGGCGGCCGCGTCCTGGGCGTCACCGCTACCGCCGCCACGCTGCCCGAAGCCATCCAGGCCGCCTACGGTCTGGTGGAGGGCGTTACCTTTGAAAACGCTTATTACCGCCGCGACATCGGCCAGAAGGCCCTTGCCGCCATGGAGGGTTAAAAAAGTATGGTTTACAGAGTATTTGTTGAAAAGAAGAAGGGCTTGGCTCCCGAAGCCGCATCCATGCTGGGCGATATCCGCTCCTTCCTGGGTCTGACCGCCCTGGAGGATGTGCGCATCCTGAACCGCTACGATGTGGAAGACATTGAAGAGGGCCTGTTCCAGTACGCCAAGACCACTGTTTTCTCTGAGCCTCAGCTGGACATCGTCACCGACGAGGCCGAAGTATCTGACGCGGATCTGGTCTTTGCCGTGGAGCCTCTGCCCGGCCAGTTCGACCAGCGCGCCGACTCCGCCGCCCAGTGCATCCAGCTCCTGGGCCAGTGCGAGCGCCCCACCGTCCGCTCCGCCAAGGTCTATGCCCTTTACGGCAAGCTGACCGAGGAGGACGTGGCTGCCATCAAGAAGCACGTCATCAACCCCGTGGAGAGCCGGGAGGCCTCTTTGTCCAAGCCCGAGACCCTGAAGATGGAGTATGCCCAGCCCGAGACTGTGGAGACCATTTCTGGCTTTATCGGTCTTGACGCCGAGGGTCTGAAGGCCCTGCTGGACCAGCTGGGCCTTGCCATGGACCTGGACGATTTGACCTTCCTCCAGGGCTATTTCCGGGACACCGAAAAGCGTGACCCCACCATCACCGAGATCCGCGTGGTCGATACCTACTGGTCTGACCACTGCCGCCACACCACTTTCTCCACCATCATCGACCAGGCCGATATCGAGGACGAAGATGTGAAGGCCGCCTACGAGCGTTACCTGGCCGCCCGCGTGGAGGTCTACGGCGAAGAGAAGGCCGCCAAGCGTCCCCAGACTCTGATGGACGTTGCCACCATCGGTGCCAAGACCATCAAGAAGCGGGGTCTTGCTCCCGAGATCGATGAGTCTGAGGAGATCAACGCCTGCTCCATCCACGTCCCCGCTGTCGTTGACGGTAAGGAGCAGGATTGGCTGCTCATGTTCAAGAACGAGACCCACAACCACCCCACCGAGATCGAGCCCTTCGGCGGCGCAGCTACCTGTATCGGCGGCTGCATCCGCGATCCCCTGTCCGGCCGTGTGTATGTCCATCAGGCCATGCGCTTCACCGGCGGCGGCGATCCCCGCAAGTCCCTGAGCGAGACGCTTTCCGGTAAGCTGCCCCAGCGCAAGCTGGCCCAGACCGCTGCTGCCGGTTATTCCTCTTACGGCAACC
>JAFOCY010000004.1 GCA_017380995.1 Oscillibacter sp.
AAAGGAGTGTTCCCATGTTCAAGCACGAAAAGCAGCTCTTCCACCCCGTAGGCGTGGAAAAACCCAATCCCCAGTACGCGGCGCTGCTGCAGGAGCAGCTTGGCGGCGCCAACGGCGAGCTGAAGGCCGCCATGCAGTATATGTCCCAGAGCTTCCGCATCAAGGACCCGGAGATCAAGGACCTCTTCCTGGATATCGCCGCCGAAGAGCTGAGCCACATGGAGATGGTGGCCCAGACCATCAACCTCCTCAACGGCCACGATGTGAATGCTGCCGCCGTTCCCGCCGGAGAGGTCCAGACCCATGTGATCCTGGGGCTGAACCCCGGCCTCATTAACGCCTCCGGCTACTCCTGGACGGCGGACTACGTCACCGTTACCGGCGACCTGTGCGCAGACCTTCTCAGCAACATCGCCTCCGAGCAGCGGGCCAAGGTGGTCTATGAATATCTCTACCGCCAGATCGCCGACAAGAAGGTCCGGGAGACCATCGACTTTCTTTTAAACCGGGAGGAGGCCCACAACCAGATGTTCCGGGATGCCTTCAACAAGGTCCAAAACTCCGGTTCCAACCGGGACTTCGGCACCACCAAGGCCGCCAAAATGTATTTTTCCCTGTCCGATCCCGGCCCCAACGCCTTTGCCGGAAACGAGGTCACCGCTCCCAAGTTCTCCAAGTAAAGTTTCACCCCCGCGCCGCATAAGATAAGGCATCTGAAGCTTTGGAGCGTGTGACATGAATCCTCTTTCCATCCTGCGCCATCAGCCCGGGGCCCGGGCGGTCGTCCGGGGCGGCACCGTGACCGGAGAGGTCCGCTTTTTTCAAACGGACCGGGGCGTGCTGGTTCAGGCAGAACTGTTTGGCCTCCCCCACTCCGGCGAAGTCTGCCGCAGCGGCGTCTTTGCCTTTCACATCCACATCGGACACTGCGCCGCCGACCACCCCGACGACCCTTCCGCCCATGTGGAGGGCCACTATAACCCGGATGACTGCCCCCATCCCCACCATGCCGGGGACCTCCCTCCCCTCTTCGCCAGCCGGGATGGCTATGCCTTCCAGACTGTCCTGACAGACCGCTTTTCTCTCCAGGAGATCATCGGCAAGGCCGTGGTGGTCCACGCCCAGCGGGACGACTTCACCACCCAGCCCTCCGGAGACCCGGGCATCCTGATCGCCTGCGGCGAGATCCATTCCATGACGTAAAACATTGAAAGCCCCCTCTGACGAGGGGGCTTAAGCTGTCCGGGAGAGATACCGCAAAAGCGCCTGCTCTCCCGACACTTCGCGCCGCCTTCCTCACCAGGGGGAGGCTTTTTATTCTTCCTCCGGCGGGTACATCAGCACAAGATCCGGTTTTTTCTGGCAAAGCCATTCCACGATAGCCGGCTCATAGGATACCCACTCCACAATATATTTTTTGAATTTCTTGTAAAAAGCCGCGTCTCCTTCCGCAAATTCCCTCATTCCAACCGTAATATCCTTCACAAATATCATACTGTAATAAGGATTTCCAGCTTCATCATGAATCGTTTGATAACCTAAATGGCGATAATATTGAAGGGACTTCGCAAATTTGATTCCTACAACTTTCTCGATCTTGAATTTGAATTTCAATCCAAATTTATAGTAGATCTCTTCTCCCTCCACGCACAATCCACAACCATCTAAAAAGCGGCTGATCAAATACGCTGCTCCTGCAAGCGCTGCAACCATCAACACTGTCCATGGAGCTTCAATCACTTTTTCATCCGCATGAAGAATGAGTATCGCAAAAGAACCATACGCAACCAATATCTTTAAATCGAAACTCTCGTTAACGTTACTGTATCTGGCGAAAAGTTTCATATCCTCACCCCTTTTCACCATAATAACATATCTTTACAGGGAAAAAAAGGTCCCGCAGCGTAAGCTGCGGGACCTTTTTGCACAGTTAAGTAGCGTCAGAAGATCAGGCGATCTCCAGAGCCTCCTTGACCTTGGCGATGATGTGCTTGCCGATGGCGATGGAAGCATCGACAGACTGGGCACCCAGGTGAGGAGTGACGATGAAGTTGGGCAGGTCGAACAGGGGGGAAGCGAAGGAAGCGTCAGCGGTCAGACCGTCGCCGGCAACCTCGTTCTCCATAACGTCGGTAGCATAGCCGCCGATCTTGCCGGCAACCAGAGCCTCGTACATATCCTTCTCGTTGACGATGCCGCCGCGAGCCATGTTCAGAACAACGGCGTCGTTCTTCATCTTGGCGATGGACTCAGCGTTGAACAGGTTCTTGGTCTCATCGTTCAGAGGCATGTGGATGGTGACGAAGTCAGCGACCTCGCACAGGTCGGCGATGGACATGGAGGTAGCCTCCTGCTGCTCGAAGACGTGAGCGGGCAGGTAGGGATCGTAAGCGACGACCTTCATGCCGAAGACGCGGGCGATCTCGCCAACGCGCTGGCCGATGCGGCCGAAGCCCAGAACGCCCAGGGTCTTGCCCTTCAGCTCACGGCCGACGAACTTATACTTGTCCCAGTTCTTGTTGACAGTGACGTCGTTGTGGGCAGCGATGGTGTTACGGCTGATCTCCAGCATCTTGCAGATGGTCAGCTCAGCAACAGCGTTGCCGTTCAGGCCGGGAGCGTTGAACACCTTGACGCCCTTCTCCTCGGCGTACTTGGTGTCGATGTGGTTCAGACCAACAGAGCAGACGCCGATGACCTTCAGGTTCTTGGCAGCGTCCAGGACCTCCTTGTCGATCATGGGATCGACACGCATGATCAGAACGTCAACATCACCGATCTGAGCCTTCAGCTCGTCCTTGCTGGGGGGCAGGGTAGCGGAGGTAACGACTTCCATGTCCTTGCCCAGGACTTCTGCGATCTCGCTGGAAACGGCGTCAATGATAAGGCACTTCATAATAACCAAATCCTTCCTTTTACAAGTTTATTTTGTGGCAGGGGTTTGTATTTTGCTCGCTATTATGGTTATTATGACATAGATTTCCTGATCTGAACAGCACATTTTTTGCAAGGGTTGCCACAGCCATTTGATTGTGGTATAATGGTCACAGTTCACAAAAAACGTGACGATTTTTTTCATGCAGGAGGACACGAACTTGAATTTTCTGCATCTGAAGTATTTTTTAATGGTGGCGGAGGAGCTGAACATCACCCGGGCCGCCGAGCGGCTGTACATCTCCCAGCAGTCTTTGTCCAATCACATCGCCAACATGGAGCGGGAGCTGAACGTAAAGCTCTTCACCCGCTCTCCCAAGCTCTCTTTGACTTACGCGGGGGACCAGCTGGTGCAGACCGCCACCCAGATCCTGGACCTTCACAGTCAGTTCCTCACAAAGGTAGGCGACATCAACCGCCACTACCTGGGCGCGCTCCGTGTGGGCATCTCCCACACCTGCGGTCTGGCGCTCCTGCCGGAAATTCTGCCCGCCTTTCGCGACGAATTCCCCCTGGTGGAGTTTTCCCTCTTTGAGGGCAACTCCATCCAGCTGGAAACGGAGCTCTCCCACGGGCGGGTGGACCTGATCATCTGCTTCCAGCCTATTATTTTGGAGGGCGTGAAGACCGCTCCCCTGACGGAGCAAAGATTGGTGATGGTGGTGCCCCGGTCTCTCACGGACCAGCTTTTTAGCGGGGAGGCGGATGCGGTGCGCGAGCGCTTTTCCCAGGGCGCGGACATCAGCGCCTTCCAGGATCAGTCCTTCATCCTCATCAAAAAGGGCAACCGCACCCGCAACATCATCGACAATTATTTCACCCGCTATAACTTCCGTCCCAAGCTGATCCTGGAAACGGAGAATACCGTCACCACCCTGGCCATGGCCAGGGCAGGCATCGGCATCACCATCTGCCCCGAGCTCTTTCTCCGGGCGTTCCCCTCTGCCACCGCCTCCCGGGAGGATGTGGATCTCTTTCCCCTGACGGACCCTTCTACGTTCAGCAAGCTGGTGGTGGGCTACCGGGCGGACCGGTACCTCTCCCACTTTGGCGAGCGGTTCATCGACATGGCCCGGGAGGCATTAAACAAAAACACATAAAAAGTTTCATCAAGAATCTCGCGTGCTGTGCACGCTCCCATTATACCGCAAAGGGCCCGAAGGCGCACTGCCTCCGGGCCTTTTTCCTTAATGCTGATGCTTGATGAGCCCGAAGGCCTTGGAAAACTCCATCACCAAGAGAGGGACGAAGATAAGCCCCAAGCCCTCCAGGTACAGCGCCGCGCTCAGCCGGATCAGTCCAAAGGGCCCCGCCAGAGGGGTAAACAGCACCACGCACACCAGCGCCACTGCCGCCAGGGCCGCCCAGTTCAGCTTGTGGTTGGTAAAGGGGCCAATCTTGAGAAGGGACCGCTCGGAGCGCATATTGTAGGCCTGCACCACCTGGCTCAATGCCAGCACCATGAAGGCCAGGGTCTGGCCCCCGGCTTCCTGCCCGGTGGCCTGTTCCCCGGTCCAGAAGGCCAGGAGGGAAAGAACGCCGAACATCAGGCCCTGCAGCACCGTCCGGACGCCGAAGCCGTGGGCAAAGAGGCCCTCGTCTTTCGGCTTTGGCGCGCGGATCATGATGTCCTCCTCCACCGCCTCCATGCCAAGAGCAATGGCGGGGAGGGAGTCTGTCACCAGGTTGATCCAAAGAAGCTGCATACTGAGAAGGGGCGTCTTATGCCAAAGGAGCATGGCGGTAAACACCGTGACCACCTCTCCGATGTTGGTGCCCAGCAAAAAGCCCACTACCTTTTTGATATTGGCGTAGATG
>JAFOCY010000147.1 GCA_017380995.1 Oscillibacter sp.
GCGGCGGACTGGGCGGATTTCGTCATCGTCACCACCGATAACCCCCGTACCGAGAAGCCCGGCGATATCATTGCCGATATCCTGCCGGGCCTGGAGGGTTCCGGCACGTCCTACGTGGTGGTGGAGGACCGCATTGAGGCCATCCATTATGCCATGGACAACGCTCGCAGCGGCGACGTGATCGTCCTTTGCGGCAAAGGCCACGAGACCTATCAGGAGATCAACCACGAGAAGTTCCACATGGATGAGCGGGAGATCGTGGCGGACTATCTGAAGTAAACGCATCGCCGATAAGCGGCGAGAGAGGAAGAGAAGAAAATGACAAGTATTATGACTCCCTGGCTGGAGGTGCTCATCGCCGCAGGCGTTGGTTTCCTCCTGACCTATCTGATCGGCAAGCCTGTTTTGAAGGAGCTGCGCATTCTGAAGGCGGGTCAGGAGATCCGCAAGGAAGGCCCCTCCTGGCACGCTGGAAAGGCAGGCACTCCCACCATGGGCGGCATCATGTTTATTCTGGGCGTGGGCCTGGCGGTGCTGGGCCTGGGCTGGGGCTACATGATGCAGGGCGAGTTTGCCCACCTGTATGTGTACCTGCTGGCCCTGTGCTTTGGCATCATCGGTTTTGTGGATGACTACCGAAAGGTCCGCCAGCACCAGAATGAGGGCCTCACTGCCAAGCAGAAGTTCCTTTTGCAGCTGGCTGCCGCCGTGCTGTTCCTTTGCCTGATGCGCTTTGAAGGTGCTTTGACCAACGCCCTCTACATCCCCTTCCTGAATGTCTCCATCACCATCCCCTGGATCTTGTATCTGGCGTTTGCGGGCTTTGTCATCGTGGGTGCGGTGAATGCCGTGAACCTGACGGACGGTATCGACGGCCTGGCCACCTCCGTTACCTTTGTGGTGATGGTGTTCTTTGCCGTTACCACGGCGCTGTGGTCCATGGGCGCCCTGTCTATTTTCTCTGCGGCTATGGCCGGCGGTCTTGCGGCCTTCTTCTGCTATAACCACCATCCCGCCAAGTGCTTCATGGGTGACACCGGAAGCCTCTTCCTCGGCGGCGCGGTGGCGGCGTTGGGCTTTGCGGTGGATATGCCCTTGATCCTCGTTTTCGTGGGTATCATTTACATCGCCGAGACTCTCTCCGTGATCATCCAGGTGAGCTATTTCAAGGCCACCCACGGCAAGCGCTTTTTCAAAATGTCCCCCCTGCACCACCACCTGGAGCTCTCCGGCTGGAATGAAAACAAGCTGGTGGTGGTTTTCTCCGGTATCACCGCTGCTTGCTGCCTGCTTGCTTATCTTGGCGTGATGAACCGTTTTTAAATCCTCTGAAATTTGCAGAAAGGAGGCCCTGCCATGCCTGCGACCCCTGAGCGCCGGCGGCCTATGAGCCGGGAAGAGGCTCTGCGCCGCCAGGAACAAAAGCGGCAGATCGACCAAAAGCGCCGGGAAAGCTATGAGCTTTCCAAAGGCCCTATCGACATGCCCTTTTGCCTGATGGTGCTGCTGCTGACTGCAGTTGGACTGGTGATGCTCCTTTCTGCCTCCTTCCCCTCCGCCTACTATGAAACGGACGGACAGGACCCCCTCCACTACTTTACCCGTCAGGCGGTATTTGCTGTTTTGGGCATCTCCGCCATGGGCATTATCTCCAAGATCAATTACCAGCGTTTCCGCGGCGCTGCCCGTATTTTGCTGTATGTTTCCATCGCGCTTTTGATGCTGGTCCTTGTGCCCGGCATCGGCCAGACCCGCAATAACGCCACCCGCTGGATCGGTATAGGAAACCTCTTTACCTTCCAGCCTTCAGAAGTTGCCAAAATGGCAGTGGTCCTCTATTTTTCGGACAGTATTTCCCGCAAAAAAGAGAAAATGCGGACCTTCCGTTACGGAATTGCCCCCTACCTTGTCATCATGGGCATCATTGCACTTTTGATGCTGATGGAGCCCCATCTTTCCGGCACCATCCTGATTCTGGGAGCGGGAGCTGTGCTGATGCTGGTGGGCGGTATCCAGTGGCGCTGGGTGGGCCTTGCGGCGGGATTTGTAGGCGTGGTGGCTGCCTTGATGGCCACCGGCGTCATCACCTACGGCCAATCCCGCATTGCGATGTGGCTGGACCCCTTCATTGACCCCCGTGGCGCAGGCTACCAGCTCTCCCAGAGCCTGATCTCCATTGGTTCCGGTGGCATCTGGGGTTTGGGCCTTGGCAAGAGCCGACAGAAGTTTTTGTACCTGCCCGAGGAGCATAACGATTTTATTTTCGCCATTGTCTGTGAAGAGCTGGGACTGATCGGCGCATCCATTATCATCGCTCTTTTCGTTGCGCTGATTCTCCGGGGGTACTGGATCGCCCTCCATGCCCGGGACCGCTTTGGAAGTCTTCTGGTGGTGGGCGTTGTGACCCTGATCGCCATGCAGACCTTTTTGAATATCGCCGTGGTCACCGGTACGGTTCCCACCACCGGCATCTCCCTGCCCTTTTTCAGCTACGGCGGCACGGCCCTTGCCATGCAGCTGGCGGAAATGGGCGTGGTGCTTTCAGTTTCCAGACAGATGAAACCGACAAAGGCGGGGTAAACCATATGAAAAAGATCAAAAAAGTCATTTTCACCTGCGGCGGAACGGCAGGCCATATCAATCCTGCCATTGCCCTGGCCCAGCGGATGCAGCGGGAAAATCCCGGTGTGGAGGTCTTGTTTGTAGGAGCGGAGCGGGGACTGGAAAAAGACCTGGTCCCCAAGGCGGGGTACGATTTCAAGACGGTCCGTATCTCCAGCTTTCACCGCTCCTTCAAGCCCAGAGAGATCAAGCATAACCTGGTGTCCGTTGTCAATTTGGTCCGCTCTCCCCGGGAGGCGCGGACAATCCTGAAGGAATTCCAGCCGGATGTGGTCATCGGTACCGGCGGCTACGCCAGCTTTCCTATGGTGAAAGCCGCTGCCAAGGCGGGGATCCCCACGGCAGTCCACGAGTCCAACGCAGTGCCGGGCCTTACCACGGAGCTGCTGGAGCCCTTTGCGGATGTGATCATGGTGGGGTTTGAGTCCTGCCGCAAGCACTATAAGCACCCGGAAAAGGTCATGGTCACCGGCACGCCGGTGCGGGGAGACTTCTTCGCCCTGACGAAGCAGCAGGCCAAAGAAAAGCTGGGCGTGGCGGACGGCCGCCCCCTGGTGGTCTCCTTCTGGGGTTCTCTGGGCGCTTCCGGCATGAACCGCCAGATGGCGGATATGCTGGCTCTGGAGACGGCCAAGGAGCCTTTCCACCATATCCACGGCGCGGGAAAGAGCGGATATGCCGCGATGATGGGACTGCTGGCGGAAAAGGGCGTGGACATTTCCGCTCACCCCTCCTTGCAGCTGCGGGAATATATCTATGATATGGACCTTGTGATGCGGGCGGCGGATCTGGTGATCTCCCGCGCGGGCGCGTCCACCATCAGTGAGCTCACCGCTTTGGGAGTTCCTGCCCTGATGGTGCCCTCTCCCTATGTGACCAATAACCACCAGGAGAAAAATGCCCGGGCCCTGGAGGAAAACGGCGGCGCGGTGGTGCTGCTGGAAAAGGATTGTACGCCGCAGAAGCTGTTTCAGGAGACCTGCGCCATCCTGAAGAATGAACAGCGACTCCGGGAAATGGAGCGTGCCATGGCATCCCTTGGGATCCGGGACGCCACCGGGCGCATCTATGAAGTGATCCAAAATATTACCAAGTAACCCCTTCGTCTCTTCGCCCATAGGATGGAACGTGATTCCATTCTTTGAGCGGAGGGACGATTTTTTATGAAGGAGCTTCAGATCCTGGGCGGCAGCGCCCTCACAGGAGATATCCGGGTCCAGGGAGCGAAAAATGCCGTACTGCCCATCCTGGCTGCGACGATCTTGGCAGGAGGACAGGTGGAGCTGCGGGGCTGCCCCCATCTGAAAGATGTGGAGGCGTCCATCCGTATTTTGGAAGCCCTGGGCTGCACGGCGTGGTGGGAAGGAAACAGCTTGCTGGTGGATACCACCACCCTGACGGCCCACACGATTTCAGAGGAGCTGATGCGGCAGATGCGCTCCTCCGCCATTTTCCTGGGAGCCATCCTGGGCCGCTGCGGTGCTGCGGAGATGAGCTACCCTGGTGGTTGTGATGCGTTGTGGGACGCCTGGGCCGCAGCGGCGCCCGGGATATCGTTCTTCCTTCAAGTAAAAATAAAAATTTTTTTATTTTGCTATTGAAAAAAATAAATTTATATTGCAGGATAGAACCAACGAACCGGAAGTCATCCGGAAATATATGAAATTGAGTATATCATCAAGGAGAAGCGAGTATTATGGGAAAGACCGAGATCAAATATCTGACCCTCTCCCAGGAGGATCTGATCGAAGCGGGCGCTTTTGACCTGCAGATGGCGATGAAGGCTCTGAAGGAAGGCCTGGTCAAGTTCAAGGACAACCGCATCCTATTTCCCGATAAGATCGTGCAGATCTTTAACGACGAGACCCAGGAGCGCATCAACTGCCTGCCTGCAACGCTGCTGGATGAGAAGATCTGCGGCGTGAAGTGGGTCTCTGTCTTCCCCCCTAACCCCCGCCGCTTTGGTGTGCAGAATCTCTCTGCTATTATCGTCCTCTCTGAGATCGAAAAGGGCTTCCCTGTCTGCGTGATGGACGGCACGCTCTGCTCCAATATGCGCGTTGCCGCCATGGGAGCCACCGCTGCCGATGTTCTCGCCAAGAAGGACGCTGAGTCCATCGGTTTCATCGGCGCCGGCGAGCAGGCCAAGATGCACCTTCTGGGCATGAAGGCGGTTCGTCCCGGCCTGAAAGTCTGCAAGGTGGCCGCCGTGTCGGTTGCCGAGGAGGAGGCTTTCATCCGTGATCTGAGCCCCCTGATGCCCGATGTGGAATTCGTTGCCTGCAACACCGTCCTCAAGGACGCCATTGTGGACTCCGATATCATCGTCACCGCCACCAGCGCCCAGGCTCCCCTGCTGAAGGCCGAGTGGATCAAGAAGGGCGCCTTCTACAGCCATATCGGCGGCTGGGAGGACGAATATGAGGTGGTGAAGATGGCGGACAAGATCGTCTGCGACGATTGGGAGACCGTCAAGCACCGCACCCAGACCGTCAGCCGCTGCTACAAGGATGGCGTCATCACCGATGCCGACATCCACGGCAACCTCATCGACGTTCTCTCCGGGACCAAGCCCGGCCGCGAGAACGATGAGGAGTTCATCTACTTTGATGCTGTGGGCCTTGCCTATGTGGATGTTTCCATTGCCAATGCCATGTACGAGTGTGCCAAGGCCGCAGGTGTCGGTACCTGGTCCTATATGCAGGAGAACATGATCTTCGAAAAGGACCTGACCGGCAAGGTGAAATTCTGATCGAACCATATATTCCTCTCTTTTCTTTCTCTTCCCTAAAACGCAATAACGGACCGCTTTTTAGCGGTCCGTTATTGCGTTTCAACATAAAATTCAGGTAAATACGCCGTGGTCGATCAGCATACCTTCCAGATGGCGAATATGCTGGGAAGCCTCCTTCTTGCGGGTGGCGCTGGCGGCACGGCAGATCACGCCGATCAGGGACAGGCATCCGCCGAAGGTGGGGAAATAGTAGTTGGAGTCGTAGGAGCAATGGAAAGAAAGGCTTGCGTAGGGCAGGGCGGGGGAGAGACCGGTGTCTGTAATGAGGACGATAGGAACACCCTGCTCGTGGAGGTATTTGGCGGCATTGACGATCTGGGCAGTGTAGCGGGGGAAGGAGATCACGATCACAAGGTCATCCTTTTCCACCATGGAAAGGCGGTCGAGATAGTCGCCCACACCGGTGCTGATGTCGTGGACCTTATAGCCAAGGTAACGCAGCATATTGGCAAAC
>JAFOCY010000148.1 GCA_017380995.1 Oscillibacter sp.
AGGGCCCGGCGGTCCTCGGCGTAGAAATGGAGGGCGCGGAGAACGGCGCGGTCGCCGCAGCGTGTCCGCAGCTCCGCAAGATGGGCTAGGACCTCTTCCCAGGGGACCTGACTCAGCCGTTTGCGGTCAAAGAAGGCGGACACAGAACCCATCTCGGCGGGGATGGCGGCATAATCTGCCGTGAGGTCCGCGTGGCTGGAGCCGGTATCCAGGATGCACAGGGCGTAGCCGAAGGCTTCAAAGTCACAACGGATGCGGTCGGCCTGGGGATTCAGAGCATCGGAGAAGTCGATGGCAGCGACGCCGCCCAATGCGCAGGCCGCCTGGTCCATCAGTCCGCAGGGCTTGCCAAAGTAGCGGTTTTCCGCCTGCTGGCCGATCTTTGCGATGTCCAGGGCGTCCAGCTCTCCGCCGCAGGAGAATCGGTCGAAAATCACGCCCATCAGCACCTCATAGGCGGCGGAGGAGGATAGGCCGGCTCCGGCGGGGATGCGGGAGTCCATCACCGCGTCAAAGCCTGCGAGGGGATAGCCCAGGGCGGCGATCCCTGCCGCCACGCCCCGGACCAGGGCGGCGGAAGTCCCCTGTTCCTCTTCCTTGGGGGAGAGGTCCCGCAGGTCCACGGTTACATCGGGGTAGCCTGCGGAATAGATCCGGACCACAGAGCTTCCGTTGGCGGCGGCGCAGGCCATCATGTCAAGCTCCACCGCGGCGCAGAGCACATGGCCTCCCTGGTGGTCTGTGTGGTTGCCGCCCAGCTCCGTCCGGCCCGGAGCGGAAAAGAGCAGGGGAGAAACAGCACCGGGAAAACGGCGCAGCAGCTCCTCTGTCAAGCGGATGGCCCGCTGGCGGTCTGCAAGACGGCTGTCATAAGCGCCCTCCCGCAGGGCGCGCAGAAAGGTACAAGCCATAAAAGCACCTCGAAAATCTGTGTATTCCCCAACTTTATAGCATAAAGCGCTGCATTTTACAAGCGGCGGTGGACAAAGAGCGAGACCCAATGGTAAAATAAGAAAAAAGACCGGGGAGGAAGGGAATATGGTGTGGGTGGCAGTAGGCCTGGGAGCGGTCCTGGCCGGACTGGTACAGACGGTGACAGGCTTTGGCTCGGGCGTGGTGCTCATTTTGATCCTCAGCCGCTTTTTCGATATGCTGGCAGCTCCCGGCATCAATAATACCGTTTCGTTGTTCCTGGCGGTCATCCTGGCCTGGCAGTACCGCGGGCATATTAACGTGAAAAAGGTGCTGCTGCCCGGTATTCCTTTTGTAGCCGTCAGTATGTTCACCATCCGGATGGTTCGCAGCGTGGACCTTTCTTTGCTGGGCATCGTGTTCGGGTTCTTCCTGATCGCCCTTTCTGTTTACTTTTTCTGTTTTGACAAGAAGATAAAGCTTCACGCTGATGTTCCCACGGCCGTTACCTGCGCGGTGATCTCCGGCGTTTTTTCCGGATTATTTGGCGTGGGCGGTCCCTTGATGGCCCTTTATTTCCTGCAGGTCACCGAAAACAGGGAAGAGTATGTAGGGAGCTTGCAGCTGCTCTTTGTGATGGGCAATGTGCTCAACACCGCTACCCGGATATGCAGCGGCATTTATACGCCGGACCTGCTGCCCATCACTCTGGTGGGCGCCGTTGGCGTCTTTGCCGGCAAGCAGCTGGGAAACCGGATCGCCGGAAAGCTGAACGCGGAGACGATGAAGAAGGTGGTTTACCTCTTTGTAGGCATCTCCGGTGTTATCAACCTGGTGCAGGAACTGGTATAAACGGCACACCGCCCTTTGGCCATTGGCCAAAGGGCGGTGTTTTCTTATTTTCGCACCATCAGCCGCTTCATGCCCGTTTCCAGGCCTTCGGCGGAAAGATCATACATGGGGAAGATCTGACCCAGCTGATAGTGGGTCTGGCCCCAGTAGCTGGGACTTGCGGGCATGGGCTCGGGATTGAGCCAGATCAGGTGGGGATACTGGGTGCGGAACTTATCCAGCCATTCAAGGCCGGAGGGGCCGTAAGTCCCCTCGCCCCAGTTGTAGCGCCGCTCCCTGAGTTCATAGGGGTTCATGGCGGCATCGCCCACGATGATGACCTTGTAGCTGGAGTCATATTGCTGCAGGACCCAGTCGGTGGCCACGGAGTCCTGATACCACAGGGTAGGCTCGCTGTAGAGGGTATCGTAGATGCAGTTGTGGAAGTAATAGGTGTGGAGCTCCTTGAAGTGGTTGGACTTGGTGGCCGCCTGGAAGAGCTGGCTGCAAAGCCCCGCGTAATAATCCATGGAGCCGCCGGAGTCCATCAATAGAAGCACCTTCACCGCGTTTTTCCGGGGCTTTTTCCAGCGGATGTGGAGGGTACCGGCGTGGTCGCAGGTATCGTGGATGGTGCCGTCCACATCCACTTCCCGCTCAGTGGTATCGCTCTGGGCGCTGAGCTGGCGCAAAGTGCGGAAGGCGGTTTGGAACTGGCGGACATCCAGGGTGTTATCCTTGCGGAAGTCCCGGTATTTCCGCTCTCCCGCCACCATCATGGCGGTGCGGTGGCGGCTCTGGCCGCC
>JAFOCY010000149.1 GCA_017380995.1 Oscillibacter sp.
CGAGATCGCCGGTGTCGAGCACTATCATGAGGGCACCATCCCCCTGCAGACCATCCGCGCTGACATCGAGTATGGCTTCGCTGAGGCTGCTACCACCTTCGGCCGCATCGGCGTGAAGGTTTGGATCTACAAGGGCGAGGTCCTGAGCCAGACCCTGCGTACCACCCCCCGCACCATGGACACCTCCAAGCCCTATCAGGAGCGTCGTGAGCGTCGTCCCCGCCGTGACGGTGACCGCCGTCAGGGTGGCTTCAACCGCGGCGACCGCCAGCAGGGCGGCTTCAACCGCGACCGTCAGAACGGCCAGCAGGGCGGCGGCTTCAACCGCGGCCAGGGTCGTCCCCAGGGCGGTTTCAACCGCAACAACAGCCGTCCGGCTGCCCCCGCTAAGGAAGGAGGAGCTCAGTAATGCTTCTGCCCAAGAGAGTTAAGTATCGCCGCGTTCACCGCGGTCGTATGACCGGCAAGGCCACCCGTGGCAACCAGCTTGCTTACGGCGAGTTTGGCCTCGTCGCTACCGAGCCCGCCTGGATCACCAGCAACCAGATCGAGGCCGCTCGTATCGCCATGACCCGTTACACCAAGCGTGGTGGCCAGGTCTGGATCAAGGTTTTCCCCGATAAGCCCGTTACCAAGAAGCCCGCTGAGACCCGCATGGGTTCCGGTAAGGGTTCTCCCGAGTACTGGGTTGCCGTTGTGAAGCCCGGCCGTGTCATGTTTGAGATCGCCGGTGTTTCCGAAGAAGTTGCCCGCGAGGCGCTCCGTCTGGCCAGCCACAAGCTGCCCATCAAGACCAAGGTGATCGCCCGCAGCGAGGAAGCAGGTGAGTAAGATGAAGGCAAGTGAAATCCGTAAGATGACCCCTGAGCAGCTGAACGAGAAGCTGGCAGGCCTGAAGAAGGACCTGTTCTATCTGCGTATGCAGCATGCTACCAATCAGCTGGATAACCCCGTGAAGATCCGCGAGACCAAGCACGACATTGCCCGAGTCAAGACTGTGCTGGCAGAGCTCGCCGCTTCCGACAAGCAGTAAGAAGGAGGTAAGTGAAGATGAACGAAGTGAGAACTTCCTCCCGCAAGACCCGTGTGGGCAAGGTCGTTTCCGACAAGATGGACAAGACCGTCGTTGTCGCTATCGAGGATCGCGTCGCACATCCTCTGTATAAGAAGATCGTTGGCCGTACCTACAAGCTGAAGGCTCATGACGAGCTGAACGAGTGCGGTATCGGCGATACTGTCAAGGTGATGGAGACCCGCCCCCTGTCCAAGGACAAGCGTTGGCGCGTGGTCGAGATCATCGAGAAGGCTAAGTAAGGAGGTGCCAAGATGATTCAGCAGGAAAGTTTTCTGAAGGTCGCTGACAACACCGGCGCCAAGGAGATCAAGTGCATCCGCGTCTTGGGCGGTTCCAAGCGCAAGTTCGGCAACATCGGTGATGTGATCGTGGCTTCCGTCCGCAAGTCCACTCCCGGTGGTACCGTGAAGAAGGGCGAGGTCGTCAAGGCCGTCATCGTCCGCAGCGCCAAGGGCGTTCGTCGTAACGACGGCACCTATGTCCGCTTCGATGACAATGCCGCCGTCCTGATCAAGGACGACAAGAACCCCAGAGGTACCCGTATCTTTGGGCCTGTGGCTCGCGAGCTGCGTGACAAGGATTACATGAAGATCCTGTCCCTCGCCCCCGAAGTGATTTAAGGGAGGGCAGCGTAAATGGCTATGAACATCAAGAAGGGCGATAACGTTGTCGTCCTGTCCGGTAAGGACAAGGGTAAGCAGGGCAAGGTGCTGGGCACCGTTCCCGGCAGCCTGAAGGTCGTTGTGGAAGGCATCAACATGGTGACCTGCCACGTCAAGCCTCGCCGTCAGGGCGAGCAGGGCGGCATCGTCAAGCGCGAGGCTGCCATCGCCGCCTGCAAGGTCCAGGTGGTTTGCCCCAAGTGCTCTAAGGGCACCCGCATCGCCCACAAGATCGAGGGCGACAAGAAGGTCCGCGTCTGCAAGCACTGCGGCGCCGAGCTGTAAGAAAGGAGCGTAGAACGAAATGGCAAGAATGAAGGAACTCTATACCGCCGAAGTCGCTCCCGCTCTGATGAAGGAGTTCGGTTACAAGTCCACCATGCAGATCCCCCGCATCGAGAAGGTCGTTGTGAACGTTGGCTGCGGTGAGGCTCGTGAGAACGCCAAGATCCTGGAGAACGTCGTTGGCGACCTGTCCAAGATCACCGGCCAGAAGCCCGTCATCACCAAGGCCCGCAAGTCCATCGCCAACTTCAAGCTGCGCGAGGGCATGCCCATCGGTGCCAAGGTCACCCTCCGTGGTGAGAAGATGTGGGAGTTCCTGGATCGTCTGTTCAACGTGGCTCTGCCCCGTGTCCGTGACTTCCAGGGCATCAACCCCAACGCTTTCGATGGCCGCGGCAACTACTCCCTGGGTATCAAGGAGCAGCTGATCTTCCCCGAGATCGAGTACGATAAGATCGACAAGATCCGCGGCATGGATGTGGTCATCTGCACCACCGCTACCACCGACGAAGAGGCCCGCGCCCTGCTGAGCAAGGTCGGCGCTCCCTTCGCTCGCTAAGGAGGAAGAGACGAATGGCTAAGAAATCTATGATCCTGAAGCAGCAGGCTGAGGCCAAGTACTCCACCCGGAAGTACAACCGCTGCAAGCTGTGCGGCCGCCCCCACGCTTACCTGCGCAACTACGGTGTTTGCCGTATCTGCTTCCGTGAGCTGGCTTACAAGGGTGAGATCCCCGGCGTTCGCAAGGCTTCTTTCTAA
>JAFOCY010000150.1 GCA_017380995.1 Oscillibacter sp.
ACATCGAAGAAAAAGAGGGGCTTTGCGCAAAGCTCCTTGCCAAGCTGGAGTGCTTCAACCCCGGCGGCAGTACCAAGGACCGGGCGGCCCTTGCCATGATCGAGGACGCGGAGGAGCGGGGCGTGTTAAAACCCGGCTCCGTCATCATTGAGCCCACCTCCGGCAATACCGGCATCGGCCTTGCTCTGGTGGCGGCCCTGCGGGGCTATCGGGCGATCATTGTGATGCCGGACACCATGAGTGTGGAGCGGCGGCTTTCTATGGCGGCCTACGGTGCGGAAGTGGTGCTCAGCGACGGAAGCCTGGGTATGACCGGGGCCATCGCAAAAGCGGAGGAACTGGCAAAGGACATCCCCGGGAGCTTCATCCCCGGCCAGTTCGTCAACCCCGCCAACGCCAAGGCCCATTACGAAACCACCGGCCCTGAGATCTGGCGGGATACGGATGGTGAAGTGGACCTGTTTGTCTCTGGTGTTGGCACCGGTGGCACCATCACCGGAACGGGCCGGTATCTCAAAGAGCAAAAGCCCACAGTCCAGGTCATTGCCGTGGAACCCGCCGCCTCCGCAGTTCTCAGCGGAGAACCTGCCGGCAAGCATGGCCTTCAGGGGATCGGCGCGGGCTTTATCCCGGAAGTGCTGGATACGGAGATCTACGATGATATCGTGACTGTCACCGAGGAGGAGGCCTATGAGGCCGGACGCCGGATGTGCCGGGAGGAGGGGATCCTGGTGGGCATTTCCTCCGGCGCGGCCCTTCACGCCGCCATCGAGGAGGCCCGGAAGGAGGAAAACGCGGGCAAGACCATCGTGGTCCTGCTGCCTGACACCGGAAGCCGCTATTTCTCTACGGAGATGTTTGCCGAATAAGACGGAAAAAAGTTTTGCGCCTGTCTTGACAAACGTTTTTTATCGGCCTAAAATAAAACTCGACAAAGGGGAGTCCGTGTGACGGGCTGAGAGGCGGATAGATCCGCGACCCGTGAAACCTGATCTGGGTCATGCCAGCGTAGGGAACATAGTTGCGTTGCGATCTCGCGAGTCGTAAAAGACGTTTATGCTCCTGCTGGAATACCCGGCAGGAGCATTTTTGCGCGAAAAGCAACATTTTTTGGAAAGGAAGCCACACTATGAAAGCAAGCGTTGCCATCCAGGTCCTGCCTGCCATGGAAAATGATGAGGAGCTGGTCCGCGTGGTGGATGCGGTCATTGACTACATTCGCGCCCAGGGACTGAACTACTATGTCGGCCCCTTTGAGACCACCATTGAGGGTGAGAGCTATGACCAGCTCATGGACATCGTCAAGGAGTGCCAGCACGTAGCCATCCGGGCGGGGGCTCCGAAAGTCAGCGCCTATATCAAAGTTGTTTACGAGCCGGAAGGAGAGATCCTGACCATTGAAAAGAAAGTTACGAAACACCACCAGGGATAAGGGCCCGGCCCTCATCGCTCTGGGAGGTTTGCTGGCCCTTTGGATCGCTGCCAGCGCTCTGGAGTGGGTGCCGGGGTATCTGCTGCCGGCGCCCTGGGATGTAGCGGCGGCCTTCGCCACGGAAGCGCCGCTGCTGCTGGAGCACAGCCTCATCACCCTGCAGGAAGCCTTTTACGGCCTTGTTTTGGGGGTGGGCCTTGGCTTTTTGTTCGCCGCCGCCATGGACGCCTGGGACCTTCTTTACCGGGCGCTGTATCCTATCCTGGTGCTGACCCAGACCATCCCCACCGTTGCCATCGCGCCGCTGCTGGTGCTTTGGTTCGGCTATGAGATGGCCCCCAAGATCATCCTCATCGTCATCGTCACCTTCTTCCCGGTGACGGTGGGCCTTTTGGATGGCTTCCGGGCGGCGGACCGGGATGCCGTCGCCTTGCTGCGGTCCATGGGGGCAAGTCCCCTGCAGGTCTTCCGCTATATCAAGTTCCCCTCGGCTCTGCCCCAGTTTTTCTCCGGCCTTCGCATCGCCGCGGCCTACGCCGTGGTGGGCGCGGTGATCAGCGAGTGGCTGGGGGGCTTCGGCGGCCTTGGCGTGTACATGACGAGGGTGAAGCAGGCCTTTGCTTTTGATAAAATGTTTGCGGTGATTTTTCTGATCTCCGCCATTTCCCTTGGCCTCATGGCTTTGGTGGACTGGGCGGAAAGACGCTGTATGCCCTACAGAAATTCGAAAGGAGAAGAAACATGAAACGGTTTTTCGCGCTTATTTGCGCTTGCGGACTGGTGCTGAGCCTTGCCGGCTGCGGACAGAAGGAAAATACCGGAGCGGCAGGTGAGAAGATCACTTTCGTTCTGGACTGGACCCCCAACACCAACCACACCGGCTTGTATGTTGCCTTGGCCAAGGGGTATTTTGAGCAGGCCGGCATCGAGGTGGAAGTGGTCCAGCCCCCGGAGGACGGCGCGGAGGTACTGGTGGGCTCCGGACGGGCGCAGTTCGGCGTCAGCTTCCAGGACTATATTGCCCCGGCCCTGGTAGGCCAGGCGCCTCTGCCTATCACGGCGGTCGCCGCCCTGGTGCAGCACAATACATCCGGCATTATCTCCCGCTCCGGCGAGGGGATGGATACCCCTGCGGGTCTTGAAGGAAAGAAGTACGCCACCTGGGACCTGCCTGTGGAAAAGGCCACCATGGAGCACGTGGTAAAGGCCGACGGAGGCGACTTTTCCAAGGTGGAACTGATCCCCTCTACCGTCACCGATGAGGTCTCTGCCCTGGAGAGCCGCAGCGTGGACGCTATCTGGATCTTTTACGGCTGGGCCGGCATCGCCTGTGAGGTGGCGGGCCTGGAAACGGACTACTTCGCTTTTGCCGATATTGACCCCGTCTTTGATTTCTATTCTCCCGTGGTCATTGCCAATGACAGCTACCTTTCCGACCATCCTGACACCGCCAGGGCCTTCCTTGCCGCCCTTGCCAAGGGCTATGAATTTGCTGTGGAGAATCCTGAGGAGGCCGCTGCCATTTTGATGGAGGCTGCTCCGGAGCTGGGGAGCAACGAAAAACTGGTGGTGGAGAGTCAGAAGTACCTCTCCCAGCAGTATATTGCCGATGCCTCCCGCTGGGGCGAGTTTGATGCCGCGCGCTGGGACGGCTTCTACGCCTGGCTGAATGAAAACGCCCTGGTGGAAGAGGAAATCCCCGCCGGCGCAGGCTTTACCAATGACTATCTTCCCGGATAAGATGGAAAAGCTGGAGATCAAAAACGTCAGCAAGGCCTTTGAGGGGCGAGCAGTTTTGGAGGATGTGTCTATTTCCTTGAAGCAGGGAGAGCTGGTAAGCCTCCTTGGCGTCAGCGGCGGAGGAAAGACCACCTTGTTCAATATCATTGCCGGACTGCTGACGCCGGATGAGGGACAGGTCTTTTTGGATGGACGGGAGATCACCGGAAAGCCGGGCAGTGTCAGCTATATGCTGCAAAAGGACCTGCTGCTGCCCTACCGGACAGTGGAGGACAACGTGGCCCTGCCCCTGATTTTGAAGGGCATGAAGAAGGAAGAGGCCCGGGAACAGGCCAGTGCCCTGTTCGCAGACTTCGGCCTTGCGGGCACGGAGAAGCTCTGGCCCGCCCAGCTCTCCGGCGGTATGCGCCAGCGGGCGGCTTTACTGCGGACCTATCTTTTTTCCAGGGATGTGGCCCTTTTGGACGAGCCCTTCTCCGCCCTGGACACCTTGACCAAGTCCGCCGTCCATGACTGGTACCTGGGCGTGATGGAGCACATCAAGCTCTCGACGCTCTTTATTACCCACGACATTGACGAAGCGATCCTGCTTTCTGACCGCATCTACCTTCTCACCGGCCAGCCCGGAAAGGTGACGCGGGAGATCGCGATTCATGCACCCCGGCCCCGACGGAAGGACTTCACCCTGACAGAAGAATTTTTGGACTATAAGCGGCAAATTCTGGCCGCTTTGGGGCAATAAAGCGAAAAAGGGTTGTAAATTTCTTCGAAGTGGTGTATGATGATCCCATAAGTGAACGCAAGGAGGAGCTTTCTATGAATAAGACTGCAAGTCTCGTGATGAAGATCGTAGGCGCAAGCCTGG
Source organism: Oscillibacter sp. (assembly GCA_017380995.1). Classification (GTDB taxonomy): domain Bacteria; phylum Bacillota; class Clostridia; order Oscillospirales; family Oscillospiraceae; genus Oscillibacter. The sequence goes on from JAFOCY010000150.1 coordinate 4,038, forward strand.
CCGTTGCCGCGATGGTGTGCCTGATCATCGGCTGCTGGACGGAGCTGGCCAATGGATTTGGCTGCGCCAAGAAGCGCATCAGCAGTAAGCTCAGCCCCGCCGAGGCCGCGGATTACGCGGATGATGAATTGTACGAATAATTTGCAAAAGAGGAAAAGAGGCCTGCTGTTTGAAACAGCAGGCCTCTTTTTGACTAAAGATACAAAAAAACAGCCGGTTTTTCTCCCGACTGCACGAAAATCCCTTGACAGCGCTTAAAATTCATGGTAAAATTAAGCGCTTATATAGTGGGAGGGAAGCCACCGGCTCCCCACCTTACTTTCCTACAAGATACCACAGTTCCCAGGACAATGCAAGAGCAATGCGATGAAATTTTAACAACATTGCCGCGCGTGTCGTTCTTGGGCGAAGCAGAATATGTTGCCGCTTTCCGCCGGACAGGGCGGAGGCGGCAAAAGAAAGGTGAATGAAGATGGCCAAAGACAAACTTTACGGAAAGACCCTTCGTAAGAACTTTGCCCGGTATGAGGAAGTTGTTCCCATGCCGAACCTGCTGGAGATCCAGAAGAAGTCTTACAAGGAATTCTTGGAAAGCGGCCTGCGCGAGGTCTTTAACGACGTGGGCCCCATCACGGATTACCAGAACACCCTGGAGCTGACGTTCATCGACTATAAGATGGACGAGGCACCCAAGTACAGCGTGGAAGAGTGCAAGGCCCGCGACGCCACGTATGCCGCCCCCCTGAAGGTGGTGGCCCGCCTGCGCCATAAGAGCGAGGACGGCACCGACGGCCCCGGTGAGATCAAGGAGCAGGAGATCTTCATGGGTGACTTCCCCCTGATGACCCAGTCCGGCACCTTCGTCATCAACGGCGCTGAGCGTGTTGTTGTCTCCCAGATCGTCCGCTCTCCCGGCGTGTACTACGGCAAGGAGATCGACATCAAGACCGACCTTCCCATCCTCACCTCCACCGTCATCCCCTACCGCGGCGCATGGCTGGAGTATGAGACCGATGCCAACGAATCCTTCTGGGTCCGTATCGATAAGAACCGCAAGATCCCCATTACCTGCCTGATCCGCGCCCTGGGCATCAAGACCGACGCGGAGATCACCGAGCTCTTCGGCGACGACCAGCGCATCATGAACACCCTCGA